>CAXTUK010000133.1:0-6952 GCA_964247395.1 uncultured Acetobacteraceae bacterium | reverse complement strand
CCCAGCCTGGCCACCAGCCATGGCGCTCGACTGCCTTGCGGGGAGGATCGCTCATCGGCGGGAAGCCGCGTCCCAGAGCAGCCTGGGGTCGAAGGCGCGGGACGCGAACATGGTCAGGACGACGACGGCGAGCAGCGCCGGCAGCCCGATGCCGACGCGCACGGTCGCGAGCTCGCCGAACTGGACGATCGGCATGTAGACGGCGACGGTGAAGATGTCCATCGTCGACCAGCGGCCGAGCTCGTCGACGGCGCGATAGAGCCGGGTCTTGAAGACCAGGTGCCGGGTCGAGCCGCGCCGCACCGAGACGGTGAACCAGATGATGCTGGCGAGCTTGGCGAACGGGATCGCGATGCTGGTGGTGAACACGCAGGCGCCCAGGACATAGAGATTGGCGGCGACCAGTCGGTAGACGGCCGAGAACAGCGTGTGCGGCGAGGTGCCCTCGACCCATTCGAGCACGCTGACCGGAAACAGGTTGGCGACCGGATAGAGCAGCAGGCCGGTGATGGTCAGCGCGAGCGCATTCCTCATCGCGCCGGGGCGCCGGCGCCAGAGACGATGCCGGCAGCGCGGGCAGCGCTCGTCCTCGCGGGAGGCCGGGAGCACCATCTCGCAGCCGGCGCAGGCGATCACCGTGCCCCCGGGTGGCTCGGGGTTCATGATGTCGCGCCAGACGCGCCGGCGCTCGATCGTGGCGCGCGTGAGCATGGCCATGAAGGCGGCGGCGATCAGGCACCAGCCGCCCGGACCGATGGCGACCGGGATCTCGGCTGCGAGCCGGCTGTAGCCGATCGCGACGCCGATCAGGAACACGTCCGGCATCGCCCACAGATCGAGCGACTCGGCGTGACGGAACATCGGTCCGACCCAGTTGCCGCGATGTCCGGCCAGCACCGCGCCGAGCGAGACCGCGAGCAGGCCGAAGCGAAGGAAGGGCAGGATGATCGCGGTCAGGGCGACGACGATCGCGACCGCCGGCCAGTCCTGCCGCCAGATCGTGGCGACGCCGGAGGCGAGCGTGGTGTGCGCATGAAAGCCCGCCTTCGAGATGCTGAGCAGCGTCATCAGGTTCGCCGGGACGAGGAGAATGAGCGTCGCGAGCGCGCAGCAGAATGCGAGGCCGCGCGGACGATGGCTGGCGCGTTCCAGCGTGCCGCGACATTGCCAGCAATGCAGGGTGCCGGAGCGGATCGGCGGCAGCTCGACGATCGCGCCGCAGTCCGGGCAGCCGATCACGCTCGACATCGCGACCAGTCAGTCACCCAACCCTCCCGATCGGAACCGGCGTTGGATCGCCAACGGACGAAGCGGTGGCCGCGTTCGTCGCGGCGGGGGGCTTATCTTCACGTCGGCTCTCCGGGTGCGTGGAACGAAGCCGGTTGCGGGCGGCGTTGAGGGGTCGTTCGATCCGATGGTGCGGGAGATGACGCAGGTGCATCGCATTCCAGGGCCGGCCGATGGGAGGAGGCTCGCGCGCGGCGTGCTGATCGCCGCCGCCCTGCTGCTCGCGCTGTGGCTGTTGTCGAACGTCGTCCTGCTGATCTTCTTCGCGGTGCTGCTGGCGGTGGCGCTCCGGGGTGCGGCGGACGGCGTGGCGCGAGCCGTCGGCATCAGGCGATGGCTGGCGCTGACGATCGTGGTGCTGGCGCTGCTGCTGGCTGGCGTCGCGGCACTCTGGTGGATCGCGCCCAAGCTCGCCAGCCAGATCCAGGATCTGGCGTCGGCCATGTCGAACGACGCGAGGCTCCTTCAGCAGCGCTACCGGCACGCGCCCTGGCTGAGTTCCCTGTTCCAGCATCTCGGCCGCGCGCAGGTGTCGGGCGTGGGCCTGGAAAACTCGGCGGAGCTGGCGGCATCGGTCTCGCTGCGCACGCTGAGCGCGCTGCTGGTCACGCTCGTCAGCGCGCTCTACCTCGCGATCTCGCCGGAGCTCTATCTGTCGGGGACCGTGCGCCTGCTGCCGCTGCCCTACCGGGCACGGGGGCGCACGGTGCTGGAGGAGGTCGGTCAGACGCTCCGCTGGTGGATGCTCGGGCAGATCGTCGACATGCTGGCGGTCGGCGGTCTGGCGGCAATCGGTCTGTGGCTGGCGGGCGAACCGGCGCCGCTGGCGATCGCCCTGCTGGCCGGCCTGCTGACGTTCATCCCCTATTTCGGCGCGATCATCACCGCCGTGCCGGCAGCCCTGGTCGGCCTGGCGGTGAGCTGGACCCTGGCGCTCTGGGTGCTCGCGGTCTTCCTGGCGTGTCACCTCGTGGAGGGCTACGTCGTCGCCCCCGTGGTCCAGCGGCGGATGGTCGACCTGCCGCCGGCACTCTCGATCCTGTCGATGACGCTGCTCGGCACCTTGTTCGGTGCGCTCGGCATCATTCTCGCCACGCCGCTCGCGGCAGCCTCGCTGGTGCTGGTCCGGCGGCTCTATCTGCGGGACGTGCTCGAGGATCCGCTGGCGTGAGGATCAGGAACTCGGCGCCACCTGCCAGACGTCGTCGGCATATTCGCGGATACTGCGGTCCGACGAGAACCAGCCCATGTTGGCGGTGTTGAGAATCGCGCTGCGCCACCAGGCGTCGGAGTCGACCCAGACCTGGTCGACATGCGCCTGTTCGGCGCAGTAGCTGTCGAAATCGGCTGTCACCAGGAAACGGTCGTTGTTCATCAGCTCGTCGATCAGGCCGTGGTAGCGGGCCGGCTCGTCGGGCGAGAAGACGCCGGAGCGGACGGCATGCAGCACCTCGGCGAGCGAGGGCGACGCGTCGACGGCGTCGCGGGCGATGGCGCCCGCGTCGTTGCGCTTGCGTGCGGCGACCTCGTCGGCGGTGAGGCCGAAGATGAAGATGTTGTCGGGGCCGACATGGTCGCGGATCTCCACGTTGGCGCCGTCGAGCGTGCCGATGGTGAGCGCGCCGTTGAGTGCGAGCTTCATGTTGCCGGTGCCGGACGCCTCCATGCCGGCGGTGGAGATCTGCTCGGAAAGGTCGGCGGCGGGGATGATCGCCTCGGCGAGCGTCACGTTGTAGTTCGGCAGGAAGGCGACCTTGAGCAGCCCGCGCACCGAAGGGTCGCTATTGACGACGCGGGCGACGTCGTGGGCGAGCTGGATGACCTGCTTGGCGCGCAGATAGCTGGCGGCGGCCTTGCCGGCGAAGATCTTCACCCGCGGCACGTGGTCCTGCGTCGGATAGGCGCGGATGGCGCCGTAGTTGGCGATGATGCCGAGCACGTTGAGCAGCTGACGCTTGTATTCGTGGATGCGTTTGATCTGCACGTCGAACATCGCGTCCGCGTCGACGCCGATGGCGAGCTCGCGTCGGATGAGGGCGGCGAGCGCCTCCTTCTTGCGGTGGCGCTGGGCGCGGAAGCGGGCGCGGAAGGCGGCGTCGTCGGCGAACGGACGGAGGTCGGCGAGTGCGGACGGATCGGCGAGCACGCGCGGCCCGATGGTCTCGGCGAGCAGGTCCGACAGCCCCTCGTTGGCGGTGTAGAGCCAGCGACGGAAGGTGATGCCGTTGGTCTTGTTGACGATGCGGCCCGGATGGACGGCGTCGAGGTCGTGGAAGATGGTCCGCTTCATCAGGTCGGTATGCAGCGCGGAGACGCCGTTGATGCGCCGGGAGCCGACGAAGGCGAGGTGGCCCATGCGGACGCGCCGGCCGTGCGTCTCGTCGATCAGCGAGACGCCGGCGAGGAACGCGTCGTCGCCGAGGCCGGCGCGCTTGGCGCCGTCGAGATGGGTGTTGTTGATCAGATAGATGATCTGCATGTGGCGCGGCAGCAGCCGCTCCATCAGCGGAACCGGCCACATCTCCAGCGCCTCGGGCAGCAGGGTGTGATTGGTGTAGCAGAAGCTCTGGCCGGTGATACGCCAGGCGCGGTCCCAATCGAGTCCGTGCACGTCGACCAGCAGGCGCATCATCTCGGCGATGCCGATCGCGGGATGGGTGTCGTTGAGCTGGATGGCGACCTTGTCGGCGAAGTTGGCGAGATCGGCATAGTGGGCGAGGTGGCGGCGCAGCATGTCCTGCAGCGAGGCAGAGACGAAGAAGAACTCCTGGCGCAGGCGCAGCTCGAGGCCGGCGGGGCTCTCGTCGCTCGGGTAGAGCACGCGCGAGATCGCCTCGGAGCGGACGCGGTCGGCGAGCGCGCCGACATGGTCGCCGCGGTTGAACTCCTCGAGGTGCAGCGGGTCGCTGGCGCGCGCCGACCACAGGCGCAGCGTGTTCACGTGGTGGCCGCCGGCGCCGATGATCGGCGTGTCGTAGGCGAGCGCGAAGATGGTCTCGGCCGGAACCCAGCGATAGCGGACATGATCGTCCGGGCCCGTCTCGACCGCGACCGATCCGCCGAAGCCGATCTCGAAGGTGAGCTCGGGGCGACGGAACTCCCAGGGATTGCCCAGCGCGAGCCAGTCCTCGGGCCATTCCTGCTGCCAGGAACCGGGGCCGATCGACTGGCGGAACAGGCCGTTCTCGTAGCGGATGCCGTAGCCGTGGGCGGGCACGCCGACGCTCGCCATGCTCTCGATGTAGCAGGCGGCGAGCCGGCCGAGGCCGCCGTTGCCGAGAGCGGCGTCGGGCTCCTGGGCGCGGACGATCTCGAGATCGACGCCGAGTTCGGCCAGCGCCGCGCGCACATCGTCGCGCACGCCGAGATTCTCGAGCGCGTCGGAGAGCAGGCGGCCGATCAGGAACTCGAGCGACATGTAGGCGACGCGCTTGCCGGCCTTGGCGTAGGTCTCCTTGGTGGAGGCGAGCCAACGGTCGGCGATCTGGTCGCGGACCGCCATGGCGGTGGCGACGTACCAGTCGCGCGCGCTGGCGCCTGACGGCTCCTTGCAGACCTCGTAGGTCAATTTCGCGAGGATGCGCTGGCGCATCTCGGCCACCCGGGGCGGCCGGGGGGCGGAGTCCGCGGGCGTCGCTTCGTCCACGTGCAGGTCCATGTACTCTCCCGGGCGTCAGGCGATGTCCAGGAGAGCTTACGACAGGCGGCCGGACGGTGCGACTCGTGCGGCTGGCGACTGGACCGGGAGATTGAAACCGGCCGGGGTGGACGGATAATGTCGGCCGTGAGCCGAAGGGGCCATGACGATGGACGTTGTCGAGACCGGCGTGCTGGTCGACTACCCGAGGCTCGCGAGGCGGCGGATCACGGTGGACGACTATTACGGGATGGCGAAGGCCGGGATCCTGGGCGAGGACGACCGGGTCGAGCTGATCGAGGGGGAACTGATCGCGATGATGCCGATCGGCAGCCCGCACTCGGGCAAGGTGAACAGGCTGACGCGCCTGCTGGTCATGGCGGTGGGTCGGAGCGGCGTGGTCACGGTGCAGAACCCGGTCCGCCTCAGCAACTGGACCGAGCCGCAGCCGGATTTCGCGGTGCTCAAGCCGAGAGAGGACGACTACGCCAGCGCGACCCCCTCGCAGGCGGACGTGCTGCTGCTGATCGAAGTGGCCGATTCGAGCCTGGACTACGACCGTGGGCTCAAGCGCCGGCTGTATGCCCGGTCCGGCATTGCCGAATACTGGCTGGTGGACGTGAACGCCGGCGTGGTGGAGGCCTGTCGCGGCCCAGCCGGCGACGCCTACGAGACGGTCTGGCGCGCCGGTCCCGGCGACACGCTCGCGATTCCCGGGGTGGAAGGGGCTTCCATCGCGATGTCCGACCTCTTCGGTTAGCCGTAAATCGGGCCGCCTTCACGAAATCATCGTCCTTCGATTGAAGCCTTTCGGAACGGACAACGTTGGCAAGCACCGATCGCTGATCGGGAACCGACCGAAGGAACCAGCCCATGTTCATGCGAATCGACAAGCTTCAGGCCGAACTTCCGGAGCCGAAGGCGCCGAACCCGAACGCCGCGGCGGCGCTGCAGGAACTGCTCGGGGGCAAGTACGGCGAGATGTCGACCCTCGGGAACTACATGTTCCAGAGCTTCAATTTTCGCAGCAAGTCCAAGCTGCGCCCGTTCTACAGCCTGGTGTCGGCGATCTTCGCCGAGGAGCTCGGACACGTGGAGCTGGTGAGCACCGGTGTCGCGATGCTCAACAACGGCCAGGGCGACCAGACCGAGAACGTCGACGTGTCGGGCGCACCGTTCTCGGCGATGCAGGATGTGCGGCTCGCGGGGGCGTTCCTGTCCAACGGCGGCGGGGCGACGCCGGTCAACAGCAACGCCGCATCGTGGAACACCGACATGGTGACCACCACCGGGAACGTGATCATCGACCTGCTGCACAACTTCCACCTCGAGTGCGGCGCGCGTATCCACAAGCTTCGCGTCTACGAGACGATGAAGGAACCGACCGGCCGTGAGGTCTGCGGCTACCTGCTGGTGCGCGGGTCGGTGCATGCGCACGCCTATGCGCTGGCGCTGAAGAAGATCACCGGCGTCGAGATCGAGAAGATGCTGCCGACGCCGAACATCAACCTGAGCCGGATTCCCGAGTGCCAGAAATACCTGGACGAGGGCAGTCATCGCAGGCTCTACCGCTTCAGCGGCTCCGACTACGCCGAGGCGGGCAGCATCTGGGGCGGCGGCGAGCAGGCGCTGCCCGGCGATCCCCCCGGTGCGCTGGAAGTCGTCGACGGCCATCCGCAGGGCGGTCACGTCCCCGATCTGCCCGGCAACTACGGGGCATTCGCACCCGACTACGCGCCGCAGGAGATGTTCGAGATCGCGAGCAAGCTCTACCAGAAGTCGCGTTAGAGGACCTCAGGCCGGCGGCAGCGGGGTGCAAGCGACGGAGGTGGCACGGCCGAGCACGATCATGCGCCGCGCCGCGACGGCCCCGCCGGCCATCTCGCCGGCGAGATGCGTCAGCAGCGGTGTCGAGAGGACGGCGTGGGCGGCGGTGTTGACGGCGGCCGCGGGGACCGCCGGGGCGCCGGCGGCGCCCCCCGGGCGCCGCCGCCGCCATCCGCCTCGCCCGCGCCGGCCATCCTGTCA
>CAXTUK010000132.1:0-6983 GCA_964247395.1 uncultured Acetobacteraceae bacterium | reverse complement strand
TGCGGGCAGGGCGCGCGGGGCGTCCAGATCGCCGGCACCGCCGCCTGCACCAGGGCGCGGGCGCGGGCCGCGTTCTCCCCCATCACCCGGATCACCGCGTCGACCGTGACGCTGTCGTGGCCCGCGTGCCAGCAATCATAGTCGGTCACCATCGCCACCGAGGCGTAGTTGATCTCCGCCTCGCGCGCGAGCTTCGCCTCGGGCATGTTGGTCATGCCGATCACCGACGCACCCCACGACCGGTAGAGCTCGCTCTCGGCCCGCGTCGAGAATTGCGGCCCCTCGATCACCAGATAGGCGCCGCCGCGCGTCACCGGCAGCCCGATCCCGCGCGCCGCCGCCTCGAGGTGATCGCCCAGCCGGCCGCACACCGGATCGGCCATCGCGACATGCGCCACCACGCCCTCGCCGAAGAAGCTGCCAGCGCGCGAGAACGTCCGGTCGATGACCTGGCCGACGATGACGAATTGCCCGGGCGGCAGATCCTCGCGCAGCGAGCCCACCGCAGACAGCGAGACGATGTCCGTCACCCCCGAACGCTTCAACGCATCGATGTTCGCGCGATAGTTCAGTTGCGAGGGGCCCAGCACGTGCCCGCGCCCGTGCCGCGGCAGGAAGACGCACTCGACGTCGCCGAGCATCCCGAACAGCAGCTGGTCCGACGGCGCGCCCCACGGCGTGTCGATCGTCCGCCACACCGTGCCGGTCAGCCCCTCGATGTCGTACAGCCCCGAACCGCCGATCAGCCCGACGACCGGCTTGATCGCGCTCACGCCGGCACGCTCCGCCGGCGCACCGCCGAGACCAGCACGATCAGCAGCACCAGGAACAGGACGATCTTCACGCCCATCTGCCGGCGCTGCACCAGATGCGGCTCCGACGTCCAGGCGAGGAACGTCGTCACATCGCGCGCCATCTGCTCCGGCGTCGCGCGGGTGCCGTCCGCATAGGCCAGATGGACGTCCTCGAACGGATTGCCCATCGCGATCACGTTGCCGGGGACGTGGAGGTTGTAGGCCATCCCCTGCCCCAGCGTCAGATCGGGCGGCGGCGCCACGTAGCCGGTCAGCAGCCCATACAGCGCGTCGGCGCCATGCTCGCGTTCGACCGTCGCGCGCGACAGGTCAGGCGGCAGCACGCCGGCGTTCGCCGAGCGCGCCGCCGCGTCGTTGCGATAGGGTGCGGCGAACCGGTCGCCCGGCTGCGCCATCCGAAGCACCTGGTGGCCGGCCGCGTCCTCGCCGCCGGGCACCAGCGACGAGGAGGCGAACGCGTGCACCTGGTTCGCATTCAGCCCCAGCCCGGTCAGGTCGCCATAGGCCAGGTGCGCGATCCCGTGGCACGACGCGCACGCCGCCTGGTAGACCGCGAGCCCGCGCTGGGCGGAGGCGAGATCGAAGCCGCCCAGCAGATGCTCGAAGCTCCAGTCCTGCGGCGTGACCGGGATGGTGACCTGGGCCGACGCGGCGGTCGCGAACAAGGCGCCGGCGACGGCTGCCGCGAACCGCCCGATCATCACAGGGCCTCCACCGGTCGCGACGCCGCTGGCGACACGCGCTCGGTCGCCATCCCGGGAACCGGGAGGGTCCGCTCGTATCGGCCGAGCGCCGGCATGATCACCAGGAAATGGAAGAACCACCACAGCGTCGCGAGCCGCGCCACCGGCATCCAGAACCCCGCCGTCTGCTCGCTCCCGGCGAGCGACAGCAGCAGCGCGTCGGCGATCAGCACGAACATCGCGATCCGGTAGCGCGGCCGGTAGCGCGCCGAACGCACGGGCGAGCTGTCCAGCCACGGCACCGCGAACAGCACGATCACCGACCCGATCGCCAGCAACACGCCGCCGATGCCCGGGATCGCGCGCAGGACGGCGTAGAACGGCAGGAAGTACCAGGCCGGCGCGATCGAGGCCGGCGTCGAGGCCGGATTGGCCGGGACGAAATTGTCGTTCTGCGTCAGCGCCATCGGGAAGAAGAACGCCAGGATCGCGAACACCAGCAGGAACAGCAGCATCGCCAGCAGCGACCTGCCGGTATGATGCGGATGGAACGGCGCCATCTGCGCCGGCGGCAGCTCCACGCCGGTCGGGTTGTTCGACCCCACCACGTGCAGCGACGCGACGTGCAGTCCGACCACGCCCAGCGTCAGCATCCCGAGCAGGAAATGGAACGCGTACGCCCGGTGCAGCGCCGCCCCGCCGACCGTGTCGCCGCCCTGCAGCCAGTGCGCGATGCCCGGCCCCACCCCGGGGATCGCCGCGATCGCGTTCGAGCTCACCACCGCGCCCCAGTACGACATCTGCCCCCAGGGCAGCACGTAGCCGAGGAACCCCGACACGATCACCACCGACAGCAGCAGCATCCCGGTCAGCCACACCAGCTCGCGCGGCCGCTTGAACGAACCGTAGTACAGCGAGCGCCAAGTGTGGATGTAGAGCAGCGCGAAGATCAGCGTCGCCCCGGCCTGGTGGACCGACCGGATCAGCCAGCCCCAGTTCATGTGCCGGTCGATCTCCTCGACGCTGGCGAACGCCTGCGCCGGATCGGGCGTGTAGGCGATCGTCAGGAAGAAGCCGCTCAGCACCAGCACCAGCAGCGTGACGGTGACGAAGGCGCCGATGTTCCACAGGAACGTCAGGTTGCGCGGCACCGGGAAGCGGACATACTCCCGCTCGAACAGCGTGATCACGGGCAGCCGCTCGTCGATCCAGCCGGCGACCGGGCCGCGCGTCGCGGGCGTCGCAGTGGTCATCGTCTCGGTCGACTGGCCGTCCATCAGCGTTCCTCAAGCAAGCGGGGCGCACATTAGGGTCGGCCATGCCGCACCGCAACGCAGGCTCCAGGCCCAAGACTCAGGTTGCGCCGGTGCCCAGCGCCACGGTCATCAGCGCCTCCCAGGGGCCGCACTGGTAACGCCAAAGATGGAAGGCTCCCGCCATCGCCCGCTCCCGCTCGAAGCCGGCGGACAGGCTCGCGTGAAGCGCGCGGGCCTCCGCCGGCGTCACCTTGTTCTGGACTGTCACATGCGGCCGGAACGGCGCGCTGTCCTGTCTGCCGAGCCGTCCTGCGAACCTTCTCGCGATCGCCGCTCGCCGCCTCGACAGCTCCGCCGACGCCAGGTCGAGTGCGACCCCCCGCCCGAGCCTCCGAACCCCGGTGATCTCGATGTCGAACGACTCGCGTCCCACCGCCGCCAGCGCCTCGGCCGCCTCCTCGACCGCGTCGGGCAGCGCATGGAACAGCGTCACGTGCGCCGGGACCAGATTACGCTCCGCGGGGAACCAGCGCCGCCGCAACGCCTCGAACCGCTCCTGCACCGACCCCGCGAGCGAGACCGTCAGGATCAGCGCGTCAGGCGTGTCCGACCACTCCGCCCTGCGCCTGGAGCTGCGAGGCGCGCCGCTGCTGCCAGAGTGCGACGAAGTCGATCGGCTGGAGCAGCACCGGCGGGAAGCCGCCGTCTCGCGTCACGTCGGCGAGGATGTTGCGCGCATAGGGGAACAGCAGCCGTGGCACCTCGATCAGCAGCATCGGCTCGACGTTCTGTTCGGTCACGCCATTGAGCGTCACGATGCCGCAATAGGCGAGCTCGGCGATGAACACGCTCCGCCCGGGCTCGGCCTCGCGTCCGGCTTCCGCCTGCGCGCCCTCGGCCTGCGGCTTCGGCTCGGTCGCTTCCGTCTTGATCGCCAGGGTGACCTCGTAGACCGGCTGCTGGTCGTTCAGCTTGCGCACCTGCACGTCGAGATTGAGGCCGATGTTCGGCTGGGCCCGCAGGGACGCGAAGATCTCCGGCGCGCCCGGAACCTCGAAGGACAGATCCTTCACGTACTGAAGGTTCATCACCAGCGCCGCCTGCGGCGCCTGGGTGTCGTTCGCGGCTGGCACGCCGTTCTCGCTCATCGCGCTCTCCTCGATCCGGCCCACGCGGCCCTCGCCGCAGCCGGGTAGCATCACAGCGTCGGAAACGAAACCTCGGGCGGGTCCGCGCGAGGATCGACCTCCACCCATTCGCCGTTCGCCAGCGTGCGGCCGGTCAGCGCCAGGCCGAAACCCCAGTGGCACACAACCACCGTTCGCGCCTCGTCCTGCCGCCCGGCCATCAGGCGCCTGAACCGCAGCGCACGCTCGGCCACGCTGTCGCGCGTCTCGCCCACGTCCGGCCACCAGGTCTCCTCGATCGCCGAGAAGTCGTGGTCCGGCCAGGCGACCGCCAGCCTCGACCGCGGCGTCCCGACGTCGCAGACGAAGTTGTAGTGCTCGCGGACCAGGTCGGTGACCTCGATCGGCAGCCCCGTCCGGCGCGCGATCGCGGCGGCCGTCTGCAGCGCCCGCGTGTAGGGCGAGACCATGATCCGGCTGATCCCCGCCGTCGCCAATTGCTCGGCGGCGGCCTCCGCCTGCTCCTCGCCGAGCCGCGTCAGCCTCGGATCCTCGATGCCCGGATCACGCCTGGTCGCGGTGAAGGCGACGTTGAACTCGCTCTGGCCATGGCGAAGCACGATCATCGCCGCAACCTGAGGTCGGGGCCGACGGTCGGCAAGCCGAACCGCTTGCGTTGCTTCGGACGGCTCGTAACCTTATCTCTCGGCGACACGGTCACCGGCGCATCGCACCCGGTTCGGAGACGGCATGAACCTCAATACGACCGGCATCCCGGTCGATCTGATCCTGTTCGGCATGATCGCGCTGCTGCTCATCCTGAGGCTGCGAAGCGTGCTCGGCAAGCGGACCGGCCTCGAGGTCCCGGCGGCAGGCATCGGCCGACGGTCTCCGGCTCCGGTCATCGAGGGTCGGGCGGAGCCGGCAGTGCAGGCGCGACCCCTGCCGGATCCGGGCAGCCCGGTCGGCCAGCGCCTCGCCTCGATCAAGACGGTCGAGCGCAGCTTCGATCCGGCTGCCTTCCTGCGCGGCGCCGAAGCCGCCTTCCGTCGCGTCGTCGAGGCGTTCGCCGCCGGCGACCGCAACGCGCTCCGCCCGTTGCTGACCGACAGCGCCTACAACTCGTTCGAGGGCGCGATCGTCGCGCGCGAGACGGCCGGCCAGACCCAGCGCGGCGAGGTCAAGGCGATCCAGCAGGCCACCATCGAACAGGCGCAACTCGTCGACGGCGGTCCGGGCGGCGGCAAGCGGGCGCTGATCGAGGTGCGCTTCGTCTCCGACCAGATCAGCATGACGATCGGCGCCGACGGCCAGCCGGTCACCGGCACCGACGCCGTCACCGAGCTCGCCGACCGCTGGATTTTCGAGCGGCTGTTTCCCGGCGATACGACCTGGCGGCTCGGAGAAGCGCGGGCAGCCTGAGCGTGTTGGCGGTCCAGGGGCGTCGTGCGCAGCACGCTCTCGCGTGACGCCCCTGCGGGGTTCGGGCGGAGCGCCGAGGAGAAGCACATGCCCATGAGGGACATCGTCTCGCTGTGCAAGCGGCGCGGCTTCGTCTTCCCCGCGAGCGAGATCTATGGCGGCCTGAACGGCTTCTGGGACTACGGGCCGCTCGGCGCCGAGCTCAAGCGCAACGTCCGCGCCGCCTGGTGGGACGACATGATCGGTCGCCATAATCGCCTGGTCGCGCCGCCCGGCGCGCCGTCGGCGTTCGAGATGGTCGGCATCGACACCACCATCATCATGCACCCGCAGGTCTGGCGCGCCTCCGGCCACTACGACCTGTTCCACGACGTGATGGTCGACTGCCGCGAGACCAAGCGCCGCTTCCGCTTCGACCACCTGCGCGGCCGCTGGGTCGGCCATCGCGACGTTCGCGTGTTCGTCGCCGTCATCGCCGAACCAGAGGAGGAACAGCAGCTCGCGACCGAGGCGGCGCTCGGCTTCTTCAGGCTGCGACGGAGCTACGCCGACCAGCTCGCGTGGGAGGGCGGCTTCGAGGACGTGGCGCAGCTGCCCGACACGTCGCGGGTGCTCGCACCGGGCGCCAGCGCGCCCGGCACGCTGACCGCGCCGCGTGATTTCAACCTGATGCTCGAGACCGGCATCGGCGCCGCCGCCGCCGAGGACAGCCGCGCCTTCCTCCGCCCGGAGACCGCGCAGGGCATCTTCGTCAACTTCCGCAACGTGCTCGACACCACCCGCGCCAAGCTGCCGCTCGGCATCGGCCAGATCGGCAAGAGCTTCCGCAACGAGATCACCCCGCGCAACTTCACCTTCCGCTCGCGCGAGTTCGAGCAGATGGAATGCGAGTTCTTCTGCACGCCCGGGACGTCGCAGGACTGGTATCGTTACTGGCGCGACCGCCGCTACGCCTGGTATCGGGACCTCGGCCTCGCCGAGCAGCGCCTGCGCGCGCGCGAGCACGAGGCCGCCGAGCTGAGCCACTACTCGGTCGGCACCTGCGACATCGAATACGCCTTCCCGTTCCTGCCCGAGGGCGAGTTCGGCGAGCTCGAAGGCGTCGCCCATCGCGGCGACTTCGATCTGCGCAGCCACATGGAGGGCAAGCTCGATCCCGGGTCGCGTCCGCTCGTCGTGGAGCGCGACGAGCGCGGCCAGCCGCGCCACCCCGGTTCCGGCAAGAACCTGTCCTATCGCGACGAGTCCGGCCGGACCTTCATCCCGCACGTGATCGAGCCGTCCGCCGGCGCCGACCGCGCCACGCTCGCCTTCATCTGCGAGGCCTACCAGCTCGACACCGCTCCCGACGACCAGGGGCGGCCGCAGGAGCGCACCGTCATGCGCCTCCACCATCGGCTGGCGCCGTTCAAGGCGGCGGTGCTGCCGCTGGTCAAGAAGGACGGGATGCCCGAGCTCGCACGCGAGATCTATGGCGCGCTCCGCCATCATTTCGCCGTCGACTACGACGAGAAGGATGCGGTCGGCAGGCGCTATCGCCGCCAGGACGAGATCGGCACGCCGTTCTGCCTCACCATCGACAGCCAGACGCTGACCGATCGCACCGTGACCATCCGCGACCGCGACACGCTGGTCCAGGAACGAATCCGTCTCGACGACGCGGCTTCGGAGGTGCGGGAC
>CAXTUK010000131.1:0-6989 GCA_964247395.1 uncultured Acetobacteraceae bacterium | reverse complement strand
GCCGGAGACGGTCGGCAGGTCGTGGGTGCTGGTCATCGCCGAGGCGCCGCGGGTCCAGCGCGCCGGCGGCCGGAAGTGCTCGTCGCCGTCGCGCTCGAACCAGAGCACGCGCATGCCGTCGACGCCCTGCTGCTGGAGTCGGTCGGTGAAGCCCTCGGGAACGGTGCCGAGATCCTCGCCGAGCACGATCGCCTGGTGTCGGACCGACTCGAGGCGGACCAGCCGGAGGAGGTCGGTGCCCGGAAGTGCGAGATCGGCGCCGAGCGCCGACGGCGCGCCGTCGGGGATCACCCATAGTCGGTTCAGTCCCATCGCGTGGTCGATCCGGATGCCGCCGGCGTGGCGCAGCGCGGTCCGCAGCATCTCGACGAAAGCGCGGAAGCCGTGCTGGCGAAGCCCGCGTGGCGAGAAGGCGGTGATGCCCCAGTTCTGGCCGTCGCGCGAGAGGAGGTCAGGCGGGGCGCCGACCGTGAGCCCGATCAGCGTCTCCTCTGGGCGGCTCCAGCATTGCGAGCCGCCGGCGTCCGCGCCGACGGCGAGGTCGGAAACGAGGCCGACCGCCATGCCCGCCTCGCGCGCCGCCGCCTGTGCGGCGGCCAGGCCGAGCTCGGCACGATATTGCAGCCAGGCGTGCAAGGTGACGTCGCTGGCGTTGGCGCGCGCCCAGTCGGCCACCGCCGCAGAGCTGCTCTGCTGCAGGGATTGGGGCCAGTCGCGCCAGTTCCAGGGACCCTGGCCGCTGGCGAAATGATGCTGGTGGAGCGCCTCGAAGCGGGCGTGCAGCTCGACGCCCTCGTCGGCGTCGGCGCGCCAGGCTTCGAAGGCGGCGAGATCGTCCGTGTCGACGGCGCGGTCGAAGGCGCGCCTCAGCGCTGCCAGGCGCATGCGGGCGGCTCTCGGCCAGTCGACGAGCTCGGCGGCCTCGAGCGTCGCCGCCTCGTCGCCGGTGAAGTCGACGATCGCGTGCAGCACGTTCTGGGCAACGCGGCTGGACGGGGCATAGGGGCTGAAGCGGTCCGGGTCGGCGCTGAACTGGGCGTGGACGGGGCTGATGGAAACGGCGTCGGCTCCGTGACGGGCGGCCGAGCGGACGAGGTCGGCGAGGCCGCCGAAATCGCCGAGGCCGCCATCGCCATGGCGCCTGAGGGAATAGAGCTGGGCGGCCAGCCCCCAGGCGCGTGACCGGGTGCTGACGATGGCGCGCAAGGCGTCGGCGAGCGAGAAGCAGCGTGACGGGGCGATCGCCAGGATCGTCTCCTCGCCGCCGATGGCGAGGCGATGGTATCCAGGCTCGTCGGGGGCGACCAGCGAGGCGCCGGACGGATGCGCGGCGGCAACGCCTTCGGCGGCGGCGCCGCTCTCGAGCCGGATCAGGTAGGGGCCGGGGCGGGACGGGACGTCGATCGTGCCGCCGACGTCCGCGGTGACGAGGGGCGGCAGGCCGGTGTCGGCGGACAGGCGGTCGAGGGATTGCTCGATCTCGGCGTCGGTGCCGGCCGGCAGTTCGAGGGCGGCCAGCACCGCGCGCAGCGTGTCCTCGGAGACGTCCCGGGTCGTGCCGAACGGGTCCTTCCATTCGGCGGACAGGCCCGCCGCCGCCGCAAGCCGCGGGAGAGTGTCGTCGCTCATGGGCTCCCTTGTGCATCCCGCAGCAGGATGAGCGTCGAGAGTGGCGGAAGCGTGAGCGAGACGGAATGGGGGAGGCCGTGCTGCTCGCCACCGTCGGTCCACACGCCGCCCGAGTTGCCGGTGTTGGAGCCGCCATAGAGGCCGGCGTCGGTGTTGACGATCTCTCGCCAGTGGCCGGGCAGGGGAACGCCGAGCCGATAGGCGTGACGCGGCACGGGGGTGAAGTTGCAGACGACGAGGGCGGGCGGGGCATCCGGCGCGCGGCGGATCCAGGCATAGACGATCTGGTCGGCGTCGTGCAGGACGACCCACTCGAAGCCCTCGTGGCTGGCGTCGAGCCGGTGCAGCGACGGGTGGTCGCGGTAAGCGCGGTTGAGGTCGGCGACCAGGCGCTGGACGCCGCGCCGGTTGGGGTCGTCGAGGCTGAACCAGTCGAGCCCGCGGTCATGGTTCCACTCGCGCTCCTGGGCGATCTCGCCGCCCATGAACATCAGCTTCTTGCCGGGATGGCCCCACATAAAGCCGTAGTAGGCGCGCAGGTTGGCGAAGCGCTGCCAGGTGTCGCCTGGCATCTTGCCGATCATCGAGCCCTTGCCGTAGACCACCTCGTCGTGGCTGAGCGGCAGCATGAAGCGCTCGGAAAAGGCGTAGACCAGCCCGAACGAGATCTCGCCGTGGTGGTAGCGGCGGTAGATCGGCTGCTCCTCGATGTAATGCAGCGTATCGTGCATCCAGCCCATGTTCCACTTGAAGTCGAAACCCAGGCCGCCTTCGTCGGCGGGACGCGAGACGTCGGGGAACGAGGTGCTCTCCTCGGCGACCAGGATGGCGCCGGGGACGCGCTCCCTCACAGCGCGGCTGAGATCCTGCAGGAAGGTGATGGATTCGAGGTTCTCGCGGCCGCCATACTGGTTGGGGATCCACTCGCCCTCGCGGCGGGAATAGTCGCGGTAGAGCATCGAGGCGACGGCGTCGACGCGCAGGCCGTCGACATGCCAGTGCTCGAGCCAGTGCAGCGCGCTGCCGATCATGAAGCCGCGGACCTCGTTGCGGCCGAGATTGAAGATGTAGGTGTTCCAGTCCTGGTGGAATCCCTCGCGCGGATCGGCGTGCTCGTAGAGCGCGGTGCCGTCGAAGCGGGCGAGCCCGTGCGCGTCGGTCGGGAAATGGGCGGGAACCCAGTCGAGCAGCACGCCGATGCCGGCGCCGTGGCAGCGGTCGACGAAGCGGCCGAACCCGTCGGGCGGTCCCAGGCGCGCCTGCGGCGCGAATTGTCCGAGCGGCTGGTAGCCCCAGGAGCCGCCGAACGGGTGCTCCATGATCGGCAGCAGCTCGAGATGGGTGAAGCCCATCGTCTCCGCGTAGGGGACCAGCCGGTCGGCAAGCTGGTCCCAGCCGATGGCGCCCTCGTTGCTGGCGGGCAGCCAGGAGGTGGCGTGGACCTCGTAGACCGAGATCGGGGCGGTCTCGGATTGCGCCTCGGCGCGCCGTTCGAGCCAGGCGGCGTCGGTCCAGGCGTTCCTGGGCTCGACGACGATCGACGCGGTGGCGGGCGGGATTTCGGCGGCCCAGGCGCACGGATCGGCGCGCAACGGCAGGAGCTCGCCCCAGGGCCCGACGAGCTCGTACTTGTAGAGCGCGCCGGCGCCGAGGCGCGGGATGAACAGCTCCCAGGTGGCGCTCGGCTCGCGCCTGCGCATCGGATGGCGGCGGCCGTCCCAGCCGTTGAACGAGCCGACGACCGAGACGCGCTGCGCGTTCGGCGCCCAGACGGTGAAGCGGACGCCGACGACGCCGTCGATCGTGACGACGTGGGCGCCCATGATGCTGGCGAAATCGTGGTGTCGGCCGGCAGCGAGCAGATAGAGGTCGAGATCGCCGAGCAGCGGCTGGAAGCTGTAGGGGTCCTCGGCCTCGTGCCAGCGACCGTGGCTGACGATGCGAAAGCGGTAGGGCTCGTCGGCGCTGACGCGGCCGCTCCAGAGTCCGTCCGGATGGATGCGGGCCATCCGGCCGAGCGGCCGGTTGGTGTCGCGGCCGATGACGTCGATGCCGTCGGCGTCGGGCTGGAAGGTGCGCACGACGAGGCTGCCGTCGACGGCGCGATGCGGGCCGAGCAGCGAGAACGGGTCGCCGTGCCGTGCCGCCACCAGGCTCGCGACGGCGCCCTGATCCGGGTGGGGGCCGGGATCGGCGACAGCGGCGGGAACGATCTGATCCATGAGGTGCTTCCTCGGCGGGTTCGGACCGGTGTGAAGACGGTTCCGAAGGGCGAGTTTCCTTTCCGTCACGAAGGCCGGCGGGATGCGCGGGAGACTTGATTGGCGGCGGCAAGCAAGTGAGGTTTCTTGTCCTCCCGGCGCCGGCGGGGGATGCCGCGGTGGAGGACTTCGACCGGCAACGCCGCGGGAGGGACACGGCGGGAGACCGGAGGTCCCCGGGACTTGAATGTTCTTCTGCAATCAAGACAGGGATTTGGTTTCACGGCTGAGGGCGCGGCCCCCGCGGGGTGCTACCGGCGGCTGCACGTCAAGGCCAGTCCCGGACGCTCGATCCGGCAGCGCCAGGTATGGCGGAAACAAGCTGATGCCTTGAAAGCAGACATGGCAACCAAGGTCTACCGGCGTTCAGCTTGGCCTGAAGGAACTGGACCTGGTGTCTCGTCGGATCTCTTTCGTCATCGCGCCCCACTTCGAGCTGCTTGATCTGAGCGGCCCGCTGTGTGCGTTCAATGTCGCTCGTGACTACTACAATGTTCCATACGACGTCAGTCTGATCTCCAGCACAGGCGGCCCTGTCTTCTGCTGCGGTGGCCTGCCGATCGAGACCCTCGGACCACAGCAGGCCGGACATGGCGATACCGTCATCGTCGTCGGTGGGCCCGAAGCGCACGTCGTCGAACAGCAGCAGACTGCCACGATCGGCCTGCTCAGATCGCTGGCGGCCGTCACCCAGCGCGTCGCCAGTATCTGCACAGGCGCTTTCTACCTGGCCGAGGCGGGCATTCTGGACGGCCATCGCGCGACAACGCACTGGCGCTGGGCGCCGCTGCTGCAGTCCCGGTTCCCACGCGTATCGGTGGATGCCGACCGGATCTATGTCAAAGACAGGAACGTCTGGACTTCGGCAGGTGTCACCGCCGGCATCGACTTGGCCCTCGCCCTGATCGAAGCGGACTTCGGACTCGATGTGGCGAAATTGGTAGCCCGCGATCTTGTCGTCTATTACCGCCGGCCGGGTGGGCAGTCGCAGTTCTCAGCCATTCTCGATCTGGAGCCTGCCTCGGATCGGGTTCGAGTGGCGCTCGCCTACGCTCGCGAACATCTGCATGAACATCTCCCGGTTGAGCGTCTGGCGGAGGCTGCCCGCGTCAGCACCCGACAATTTGCGCGCGTCTTCCTGAAGGAAACCGGCGAGACGCCGGCGCGAGCGATCGAGCGGCTGCGGGCCGAAGTCGCCCGTCCCCGGGTCGAGGATGGCGGAGACCCGATCGAGCGCATCGCTTCGGAGGTCGGCTTCGGCGATGTGGAACGCATGCGGCGCAGCTTCCTTCGCCTGTTCGGGCACTCCCCGCAGACCCTGCGCCGGGTCGCCCGCAGCTACCAGCCGCAGCCAGTCTGACAGGCCGGACCTGGGTCGAGCGGATGCGAGATTTCGAGCGTCACGGCGATGGCCGAGAACGAGGCCTTTATGTCCTTTCAGTCAGATCGGTGGTGTGCAAAGTAGAACATGCTCGCGGCGGCCACATGTCGGCCGGCGTGGGACATGGCCTCCTCGCCGCGCCGAGGCCGCGAGGCGCGTACGACCTCGGTACCGGCGTCTGTTGGCGAGCCGGGCCTGAACATTCCGCATGGCACTGACATGGGCAGCAAAATGAGCATCCACCGTGTCGATGGCGTCAGTCTGAATGTTGTCGAGACGGGTGAGGGAGGCCCCGCGCTGAGCTTTCTCCATTACTGGGGCGGATCGATCCGGAGTTGGGAGCCCGTCATCAAGGATCTCTCGCAGGATCATCGCTGCATCGCGATCGACTTCCGTGGTTGGGGGCAGTCGAGCCGGGACGCTGAAGACCACGATCTCGAGACGCTCGCCAACGATGTCGCCGCCATCATCGGCGATCTCGGCCTCGAGCAGTTCGTCATCCTTGGTCATTCGATGGGCGGCAAAGTGGCTCAGCTTGTCGCCGCTCGGCGGCCGGGAGGTCTTCGCCAGCTCATCCTGATGGCGCCCGCGCCGCCCATGCCGCTCGAGGTTTCCGAAGAGCAGCGGCGGGCGATGGCCGCCTCCTACGAGACGCGTGAAGGCGTGCTGGGGATCATTGCGACGCTGCCGCTGTCGGAGGCCGCTCGCGAGCAGATCGTCGAGGACGCCTTGAGCGGTGCGCCGGCAGCGAAGCGAGCTTGGCCCGATAAGGGCATGGCCATGGACATCCGTGACCAGGCGACCCGGATCCACGTTCCGGTGCACATCATCGTCGGCAGCGCCGACGTCGTCGAGACCGAAGCCTCGCTGCGCCATGATTTCGGAAAGGTCCTTCCGTCGACAACGTTCACCGTGCTCCCCGGCGTCAGTCACATGGCTCCGCTCGAAGCGACGTCGCAGGTCGTCGACGCCATCCGTTCCGCCTTGACGGCCGAGCCCCATCACCGAGTGGATTGCAGAGACATGTCAGATGATCGCAGACATCAAGCCCCCTGATAGCGGCGTCGTCCGACAGGCGGAGGAGCTTGCCCGGTCGGCGTCCAGCGAGTGGCTCTTCAACCATGCCATGCGATGCTACTGGTTCAGCGAGTTGTTCGCGCGCGCGGAGGGCGCCGAGGTCGATCGCGAGTTGATGTTCCTGTCGTCCGTACTGCACGACATCGGCCTGACCGATCACGGTCGCGGTCATCACCGCTTCGAAATAGACGGAGCGATCGCGGCGCGCACTTTCCTGACCGACCAGGGTGTTTCGTGCGAGCGGGCGCAGGGCGTGTTCGACAACATCGCCCTGCACACCTGGGACATCAATCTGTTCCGCGATGACACCAGCCGTCTCGTGGAACTTGGCATCGTGCACGATGTCGCTGGCCTGCCGGGTGCGACGCTCGACCCCGCCGACATGGACGAAATCGTCCGCCGCTACCCGCGGCTCGACTTCAGGCGCCAATTCAATGCCGCGCTGGAGCGCGACATCGACAGCAAGCAGCCTTACCCGCACTGGTTCCACCCCTGCACCCGCATCGAGAACAACCGTGCGCCGCTGCAGATGGAGGACATGGTCAGGCTGATGGCGGATGCGCCGTTCGACGAGTGATCGCAACCAAGGTTGCCATGATCGCGGGTCTGGGGCCGCCTGGCCCCAGCGGGGTGCCGGGGCC
>CAXTUK010000130.1:0-7042 GCA_964247395.1 uncultured Acetobacteraceae bacterium | reverse complement strand
TCCTGAACACGGCCCTGCTCGGCTCGTTCCTGTGGCGGCGCGGCTGGCTGGCGCCGGACCGGGCGCTCGCCTGGCATCTCGCGCGGATCCTGCTGGCGACGGCTTCGATGGCGGCGGTCCTCGGCGGATTGCTGGCGGCGCTGCCCGCGCCGCTGGTGCGCGGGCATGGCGTCGCGGCGGCGTCGGGCCTCGCGGCGATGATCGGCGCCGGGCTCGGCACGTTCGCGCTGGCCGGGCAGGCGCTCGGATTGTTCGATCTGATGCGGGTCCGGCTGCGGCGAACGGCCGCGTCGTGAGCCAGGGTGGCACGCTGCGGAGGGACGCGCGGACGGAGGTCGATTTCGTCGTGGTGGGCGGCGGTGCCGCCGGCTGTGCGGCGGCGGTGCGGATCGCGGAGGCGAACCCGAAGCTGACGGTGGCGCTGGTCGAGGCGGGTGCGGCCAAGAGCGGGCTGCTGTCGGACATTCCGCTCGGGATCGCGGCGCTGGTGGCGTTCAGGAGCCGGCGCAACTACGCCTACCGGACGGTGCCGCAGCGCCATCTCGGTGGCCGGCGCGGCTATCAGCCGCGCGGGCGCGGCCTCGGCGGGTCGAGCCTGATCAACGCGATGATCTACGTGCGCGGGCAGCGCGAGGATTACGACGGCTGGGCGGCGGCGGGCGCCTCCGGCTGGGGGTGGGACGACGTGCTGCCGGCCTTCAAGCGCGCGGAGCACAACGAGCGCGGCGCCGATGCGCTGCACGGCGAGGGCGGCCCGCTGAACGTCGCCGACCTGCGCAGCCCGAGCCAGGCGGCGCGCGCCTTTCTCGCGGCCTGCGTCGAGGCCGGGCACGTGCCGAACCGGGACTTCAACGGCCCGGTCCAGGAGGGTGTCGGGCTCTACCAGGTGCTGCAGAAGGGGGGCTGGCGATACAATGCGGCGCGCGCCTATGTCGACGGGATCGGGCCGTCGAACCTGTCGGTGCGTGCCGAGGCGGCGGCCCGTGCGGTGCTGACGGAGAACGGGCGCGCGACCGGAGTGGCGCTGGCGGACGGGTCGGTGATCGGCGCGCGCGGCGAAGTGGTGCTGTCGGCGGGAGCGTTCGGGACGCCGCAGTTGCTGATGCTGTCCGGGATCGGACCTGCGGCGCATCTGCGGCCATTGGGGATTGAGGTGGTGCGTGACGTGCCGGAGGTGGGGCGCAACCTGCAGGACCACCTGGATTTCACGATCTGCCGCAAGGTCGACGACGCGGAACTGCTCGGCGTCGCGCCGTCGATGCTGCCGCAGACGATGCGCGCGTGGCGCTCGTTCAAGCGTGACGGGTCGGGGCTGCTGTCGAGCAATGTCGCGGAGGCCGGCGGGTTCCTGTGCACGAAGCTCTCGCCGGGGCGGCCCGACGTGCAGCTGCATTTCTGCATCGGCATCGTCGACGACCACAACAGGAAGCTTCATGCCGGGCGGGGCATGTCGCTGCACGTCTGCAAGCTGCGGCCGAAGAGCCGCGGACGGGTCACGCTCGCCTCGCGCGACCCGAGGGCGGCGCCGCTGATCGATCCGAACTTCCTCGACGACGAGGCGGACCTGGAGACGCTGGTGGCGGGCGCGCGGATGGCGCAGGCGATCCTGGCCGCACCGGTGTTCTCGCGCTACGCGGGCAGGACGCTGCACGACGCGGAGACGCGCGACGACGCGGCGCTGCGCGCCGCGATCAGGGCGCATGCCGATACGATCTATCATCCGGTGGGGACGTGCCGGATGGGAAGCGACGAGTCCGCACCCGTCGATCCAGGCTTGCGGGTGCGCGGCGTGATGGGCTTGCGGGTGGCGGACGCGTCGGTGATGCCGACGATCGTGTCGGGAAACACCCAGGCGCCGAGCGTGATGATCGGGGAGCGCGTGGCTGACTTCATCGGGAGGGCGTGATGGAGGGCGAGTTCGGGACGGCGACGGGCGAGATGGCGGAGCTGCTCGCGCTGCAGCGGGCGGATTTCGCTCGGTCGGGCACGCCGGACGCCGCGGCGCGGATCGAGGCGCTGACCAGGCTGGAACGCATCGTGGTGCGCGAGCGGGCCGAGATCGGGCGCGTGATCTCGGAGGATTTCGGCCATCGCGCGCTGACCGAGACCGACCTGCTGGAGATCGTGCCGGCGTTGAACGCGATCCGGCATGCGCGCCGGCACGTCGCGCGCTGGATGCAGCCCAGGAGGCGACGGGTGGCGGCCACGTTCCAGCCTTCGCGCGCCAGCGTGCGCCACCAGCCGCTCGGCGTGGTGGGGATCGTGGCGCCCTGGAACTATCCGCTGCTGCTGTGCATCGCACCGATGGTGGATGCGATCGCGGCGGGAAACCGGGTGATGATCAAGCCCTCCGAGGCGACGCCTTCGTTCTCGGCCTGGCTCGCGCGCGCGCTGGGCGGGGCGTTCGACCGGACGCATGTCGCGGTGGTGCAGGGCGGACCGGATGCGGCGGCCGCGTTCTGCGGCCTGCGGTTCGACCATCTGCTGTTCACCGGATCGACGGCGACCGGGCGCAAGGTGGCGCTGGCGGCGGCGGCGAACCTGGTGCCGGTGACGCTCGAGCTGGGCGGCAAGTCGCCGGCGATCGTGTGCCCGGACGCCGACCTGGCGCGGGCAGCCAGGAGCATCGCGTTCGGCAAGTTCGTCAATGCCGGGCAGACCTGCATCGCGCCCGACTACGTGCTGGTCGACGAGGCACGAGGCGATGCGCTGACCGATGCGCTGGCGCATCAGATCCGCCGGCTCTATCCGCGTCTGGCGGGCAACAACGACTACACCGCGATCATCAGCGAGCAGCACCGGTCCCGATTGCAGCACGCGATCGAGCAGGCGGAGGCGGCGGGGGCGCGGGTGATCCGGGTGCATGTCGACGAGGCGCCGGGACGGATCGGGCCGGTGCTGGTGCAGGACGCGCCGGCGGACTGCATGCTGATGACCGACGAGATCTTCGGGCCGGTGCTGCCGGTGGCGACGTATCGGGATCTCGACGATGCAGTGGCGCGGGTGGCAGCGGGCGAACGGCCGCTGGCGCTCTACTGCTTCACCAGGGATGAGCGTTCGCGCGAGACCGTGCTGTCGCGGACGATCTCGGGCGGGGTGACGGTCAACGGGACGCTGATGCACATCGCGCAGGACGATCTGCCCTTCGGCGGCGTCGGGGCGAGCGGGATCGGCGCCTATCACGGGCATGACGGGTTCAAGCGGCTGAGCCATGCGAGGGCGGTGCACGAGATCGGGTTCTTCAACGGCTTCGAGCTGTTCGCGCCGCCGTTCGGGCGGCTGGCCCGGCAGGGGGTGCGGGCGCTGATCGGACGCGCGCGGTAGGGGCTGGGCCCCTGGACCGCCAGATTCTTGCGGGTCTGGGCCGGCTCGCCGTCATCCTGGAAGCGTGCGTTCGCAGGACGGGGTTGGGGGCGTAGAGGGGATTTTGTGTCCCGCGACGCCAGGACCGGACTACGCGAACGCGATCACCACCTTGCCCACCTGCTGGTTGCTCTCGAGATACCGATAGGCGTCGACCACCTGCGGGAACGGGAACACCTTGGCGATCTCCGGCTTGAAGCGTCCGTCGGCGAGGCGGTCCTGGATGTAGGTCTTCATCGCTTCCAATCGGCCGGGAACCTTCATCTGCAGCAGCGAGTAGCCGGTCAAGGCGATACCCTTGCCGAACGCCGCCATCGGGTATTCCGTCGGCTCCCCGGAGAGCATGCCGTACATGAAGATCGTGCCGTCGACGGCCACCGCCTGCGCCAATGTCGCCACGTATGATCCGCCGACCGGATCGAAGACGATCCGCGCACCCTTGCCGCCGGTGATCTCACTCACCCTTGCCGGTAGATCCTCTTCCTGCGTGGCGATGACGTGGTCGGCGCCGAGGTCGAGCAGCCGCTGCTTCTTGGCCGACGTGCGCGTGGTCGCGATCGAGGTGGCGCCCTGGGCGCGGACGATCTGGATCGCAGCCAAGCCCACCGACGAGCTCGCCGCGGTTACGATGACGAAGTCGCCCGGCGCCACCTTGCCGAGCTCGACCAGTGCGCCGTAGGCGGTCGCGTACTGCATCCATACCGCCGCGCCCTGGACCGGCGTCAGCGACTCGGGTAGCGCGGCCAATTCCTTGACCGGAACGACGGCCTGCTCCGCGAGTGCCGGGAACCTGTTCATCGAGAAGCCCGGAATGGTCCCGAACCGCTTGCCGACAAGCGACGCGTCCACCCCGGGTCCGACCTTGAGGACGGTGCCAACGACCTCATAGCCCAGCCCCGAGGGCAATTGCGGCTGCTCGAGATACTGGCCATGGAAATACATGCTCTCCGCGCGATTGAGGCCGGCGGCGGCGACGTCCAGGGTGACCTCACCCGGTCCGGGCTCGCGAAGCGTGACCTCTTCGATCCTGAGCACTTCAGGGCCGCCGACTTCGTGGAAACGAACTGCCTTCATGCGAGACCTCTCCTCTGGTCGACTCGAGACCGGTGGCAGATGATGGTGTCCGGTGGCGGATTCCAGCGCGCCACTCCGGGGCGCTGCCTTATTCATCGAAAGGCAAGATCGCGATGGGGTTCCCCCCACCCCCAACCATCGCTGGACGTCGCTTCCCGGAGGCAGGCAACAGGAGGTAAGGGAGACCGAAGCGGTCGAGTATTTCTGGAACGTTCTGGACGAAGCGCTTCCCCGGTGAAGCCACGTATCCTTTCCATACCATCGTCGATCTACTTTCTGGTTTCATGCGAGCCGCTGCGAGCGACTTCGACCGACCACCACGACCTTTACTGTGGCACCAGCTAAGCCAGACGCTGTCGGAGTTGCCGTATGCGATCGGCGGCTGCCTGCCGCCCGGCCCAGATCATCATGCGCTCGAGTTCGGTCAGCAGTTCCCGGTCGGACGGGAAGTCGGAAGCTGCGGTGAGGGCGAGGGACTCGGCCTTGTCGGCCCTCCGTGCCCAGATGTTCATGTCGATCAGAGACAACACCGACCGCGGCCCGGGGCTCGCTTCCGCCTCGCGACCGATCCGCCGATAGATCTCGTTGACCTCGTCGGAGCTGATGTCGAAGGCCAGGTTGGACGGGTAGGTGTTGGATCCGCGCCTGAACACCATCGCGTTGCGCAGGGTGGTGATGGACCGGGTGATCCGGCCGAGATGACCGATCCGCTCGTCGGCCGCCAGGTGGCCCTCGAGCGCGTGCATGGCGAGCGCGATCCGGTGGCCGAGCTCGAAGATCGAACCATGCGCCTCGTTGTCGCCGCCGGCCTCCGGACGGAAGGAGAGTTGCGTGTCCTCGACGATGTAGATGCCGTCCTCGGCCATGCGCGGGAAGAGGGCGTGGAAGGAGACGAGAATATGGTGCGGCAGGTGACTGCCGTCGTCGACGACGACGTCGAAAGCGCCGTAGCGGGCGACGAGGCGGTCGAGGACGGCCGGATCATCCTGGGAGCCCTGCTCGATGTGGACCCGCTCGGGGCGGTCGAACGACTTGGCGTGGACGTCGAGCCCGACGATGGCCGCGTGCGGGAAATAGTCGGCCCACATCCGCAGACTCGAACCGCCGGCATGCTCGATGTCGTAGCCGCCGATGCCGATCTCGAGCAGGCGGATCGGCCGATCGCGCAGATGCTGCAGGAGATCGTGGTAATGCGGCGTGTAGAGGTGGGCGCCGAACTTGTCCGATCCATGTCTGACGGCGAGGCGGCTGAGCGGATCGAGGGTCGCGGGCCGGCGTGCGGGCAAGAGTGCCTCCCGGTGCGTTCGAGATCGAGGATCGCGACACGAGATAGCACGTACCGGTCCGACGGGGTTACGCCATTCCGGACCGTCTCATGCGCTCCCCCGCTCGCTGTCGAGCATCTTCATGAGCGGCTCGGCGTAGCGCGTACCGGCCACCGCGTCAGGCGGCACGGACCGCTCGATGCGCGCGATGTCGTCGGCGGAAAGCTCGATCGCGAGCGCATCCAGGGCTTCGTCGATCCGGGTGCGCCTGCGGGCTCCGATCACCGGGACCAGGCTCGGCCCCTTGGCCAGCACCCAGGCGATGGCGAGCTGCGCTGTCGTCACGCCCTTGTCCTTGGCGATCTCGCCGAGCGCCTCGACGAGATGCCGGTTGCGCTCGAAGTTCTCCCCCTGCAACCGCGGCAGATGGGCGTGTGCGCCGCTTGCCGCGGGTCGTGCGGCGCCGCTCAGCAAGCCGTGCGAGAGGACGGCGTACGCGGTGACCGCGATGCCGAGCTCCTTGAGCACGGGGAAGATCGTCTTCTCCGGGTCGCGGCTCATCAGCGAATACTCGATCTGCAGGTCGCAGATCGGATGAACGGCATGGGCGCGGCGGATCGTCTCCGGGCCGACTTCCGACAGGCCGATGTGCCGGACATACCCCGCGCTGACGAGGTCGCCGATCGCGCCGACCGTCTCCTCGATCGGCACGTGGGGATCGAGACTCGACGGGCGATAGATGTCGATATGATCGACGCCGAGACGGACGAGCGAGTAGCCGATGAAGTTCCTCACCGAAGCGGGTCGCGAATCCAGACCGACGAACGCACCGTCCGGTGACCGCAGGCCGTTGAACTTGACGGACAGCACCACCTTGTCGCGCCGGCCCTCGATGGCCTTGCGGATCAGGAGCTCGTTGTGACCGGCGCCGTAGAAGTCGGCCGTGTCGATCACGTTGACGCCGCGCTCGATGGCCTCCTGGATGGTGGCGATGCTCTCGGCGTCGTCCGTGGGCTGGCCGGCCGCCGGCGACATGCCGGCACAGCCCCGGGCGATCGGGAAGACGACAGGTCCCTGCGAGCCCACTGCTCTGCGATCGGCGCTCATGCGCATGGCCTCCGGGCGGGGTGAGTTGCATCACGTCTGTTTCGTCACTCCAGTATCGTCGAGGAGGCGGAGAACGCCATCCCGCGCGCCGGACTCGCCGGATGGGGCGTTGCACGGCGCGGCGCCTGATTGTCAGAGATGCTGGGCGCCGGAGGACATGACGCCGTGGCACGGGTTCGATGCGTGATGATGCAGCGGGACGAGGACCTGCCGCTGGACGCCTGGTTCCGTAT
>CAXTUK010000129.1:0-7070 GCA_964247395.1 uncultured Acetobacteraceae bacterium | reverse complement strand
GGCGCAAGCTCGCCGCCGTGCCGGAGCGGCGGCGCGAGCAGGCGCACGATCCGGCGCATGACCTCTTGCGCCGCCCGACAGGCGTCCCGGCCGGCGAGCGCCTGCGTCACCGGGTGCTGATCATCGCCGAACTCAGCATTCCCCAATGCGCGAAATACCGCGTCTGGCAGAAGCAGGCGCTGTTCGAGAGCCTGGGCGTTCCTTGCACGGTCGTCGCCTGGCAGCGCACTCCCGAGGCGCTGTCGCTGCTCCAGTCGCACACGCTGGCGATCCTCTACCGGGTGCCGGGCTTCCCCGGCACGCTCGAGGTGATCGAGGAGGCGGGGCGTCTCGGCGTCGAGACGCTATGGGAGATCGACGACCTGATCTTCGACCTCGATCTCTATTCCGCGAACACGAACCTGCGCAACCTGACGAGCGCGCTCAGGCGCGAGCTGCTGACCGGAGCGATGCTGAACCGCGCGGCGATGCTCGCCTGCGACCGGACGATCGGCTCGACGAAGGTGCTGTCGGCCCTCATGCAGGAGGCCACCGGCAAGCCCGGCCATGTCGTCAGCAACGCGCTGGACGCCGAGTCGCTCGCCTTCGCCGACGCGGCGCGGGGTGCGCGCGACAGGACCGGGGACGACCGCGTCGTCATCGCCTACGGCTCGGGCACGCTGACCCACGACACCGACTTCCTCGCCGCCGCTCCCGCCCTGCTGCGCCTGATGGCGGAGAACGAGCGGGTCGCACTGAGGATCATCGGCACGCTGACGATGCCGGCCTCGTTCGATGCGTTCGCCGACCGGATCGAGCGGATGGCGGGCACCAACTTCAAGGCCTATCTCGCGGCGCTCGCGTCGGCCGACATCTCGCTCGCCCCGCTCGAGAACACCGTGTTCAACGACGCGAAGAGCAACATCAAGCTGCTCGAAGCGTCGATCGTCGGCCTGCCGTCGGTCTGCTCGCCCCGGGCCGAGTTCCGGGCGGCCGTCGAGCACGGCGTAGACGGCTTTCTCGCCGAGACCGACGAGGAGTGGTACGAGGCGCTCCGCGCGCTCGCCGACGATCCGGCGTTGCGCGCCTCGATCGCCGCCCGGTCGCGCGCGCGCGTGACGGCGGACTACGCGCCTGCCTCGATCGCGGCGATCGAGCTGCGGCCGCTGGCGGCCCTCGTGGCGGAACGGGAACGCCGGCGGCTTCGGGTGCTGGCGGTCAACATCTTCTTCGCGCCCAGGAGCTTCGGCGGCGCCACGGTCGTCGCCGAGGAGATGGCGCAGCGCCTCGCCGCGCGGGGCGACACCGATGTCTGCGTGTTCACGTCGCACAACTTTCCCGCCCCGCAATACACGCTCCGACGCTACGTCGCGCGCGGCGTCGACGTGTTCGGCGTGGCGCTGCCCAACACGCATGATGAGATCCTGAACTTCGACGATCCGGAGATGGGGCGGCGCTTCGCCGACGTGCTCGACGCGTTCGAGCCCGACGTGGTGCATTTCCATGCGATCCAGCATTTCGGCGCCGGCGTCGCGCGCGCCTGCCAGCTCGCCGGCATCCCCTATGTGGTGACCGTGCACGACGCCTGGTGGCTGTGCCAGCGGCAGTTCATGGTCCGCGCCGACAACACCTACTGCTACCAGACCACGATCGACCTCAAGGTATGCGAGCGCTGCCTGCCCTCGACGCATCACCTGCAGAGCAGGATGGACATCCTGATGCAGGCGCTGAAAGGTGCGGCCCGCATCCTCTCGCCGAGCGCCTCGCACGGCGCGCTCTATCGCGCGAACGGCGTTCCGGAGAGCCAGCTCGCGGTCAACCGCAACGGCGTCAGGTGGCCGGCCCGGCCGCGTCCCGCGCGCGCCCCGGGTCCGCTCCGGTTCGGCTATGTCGGCGGCAACGATCCGCTGAAGGGCATGACGCTGATCCGCGAGGCCTTCGCCGCCCTCGACGGCCGCGACTGGACGCTGGTTCTGGTCGACAACACGGTCAATCTCGGTTTCAGCTCGTTCAACCAATTGAGATGGAAGCTGGGCGCGGACGTCAGGGTGGTGCCGGCCTACAAGCAGGACACGATCGACGCGTATTTCGAGAGCATCGACGTGCTGCTGTTCCCTTCGCAGTGGAAGGAGAGCTTCGGGCTGACAGTGCGCGAGGCGCTGGTGCGCGACGTGTGGGTGATCGCGACCGACAGCGGCGGAGCGGCCGAGGAGATCGTCGCCGGCGTCAACGGCGACCTGGTGCCGATGGGCAACGATCCGACGCCGCTGACCCGCGCGATTGCCGCACTGCTCGACGATCCGGGGCGTCTGGACGGTTACCGCAATCCGCGCAAGGCCGGCATCGCCACCCTCGATGATCAGGCGCGCGAACTGCACGCGTTGCTGACCGAGGCGGCCGCTACTCGGCGTTGATCTGCATGGTCCAGCCTCGCGGCCAGATCGCGATCGGGTGGGCATGGTCGTGCTGCCAGACGGAGACTTCGGCCAGCCAATCCGGACCCTGCTCGACGTTCGGAGAGTCGGTTGCGACGTCGCGGATCCCGATGGCGATCAGCCAGGCCACGCCTGCCCTCGCCGCCCACTTGTTGGGACGTCGCGTTCCCGTGGCGATGACGAGCAGGATCAGCGCTGCGAGGACTTCCGGCAGGAACGAATAGCGGCCCACGTTGCCGATGATCAGCAAGCGCACGCCGCCGTCGATCGCGCCGAAATAGCCGGCTCCGCCAAGGGAAATCGCCGCCAGGCACAACCAGGTGCAAGCAGGATGACGACGCCGGATGACGGCGACGGCGAGCGCGACGAGAAGCACGATCACCACCAGCACCGGCCGCCAGGGAACGTGGCCCGCCGCGAGGGTCGCCTGGACCGATGCCGAGGCGACGGCGCCGACGCCCCGCCCGGCAAACGGAACGACGACCTGCTTGATCCAGATGACACATGCCAGCACCACGGGACTGATCCCGTAGCTGCGCCCCGGAACATGGACGTAGAAGAACGCAAGCTGGAGCAACGTGCCGGTGCCGAGGACGGCCGCCTGCATGGCGCGCATGCGGGAACGCTCCAGGACGGCCCGGGCGGCGAACAGCGGCGGCAACAGCCACGCGGAGGGACCGCACAGGGGAGCCAGAAACAGGACGACCAGGCCGAACATCGCCAGCCGGCGCCTCGGGACGTCGAGCGCGAGGACCAGCGCCGAGCAGAGGGCCAGATGAAATTGGCTGTGCAACGTCTGCAGCCAGACCTCCTCGACCAGAGGGGGCGTCGCGATCAGCAGCAGGGCGGCCGTCCGGGACCATCTGGATCGCAGCCAGTCATCACGGCTGCAGACGAGAAGGATGGCGGGACAGCACTGGAACAGCAGCCCGACCGTCGTCGTGAACCACGGCACGTCACGAAGCGGCAGGACCTGGCGCGCGATCATCGGCGCGGCGTTCGCGACGACGTTGAGATACCCGCCGAAGGAGAAGGTGAGGGCGCGCCACCAGGAAAGAGTCGCGGCGCGGACGTAGAAATACCGGCCCTCTTCCGCCCAGAGCCGTCCGTGGATGAGCACGTCGGGCATGCGTGCGCAGACGATCGCGGCGAAGATCGCGACCAGAGCGATACGCGTGAGCGGGGGGAGGGATTGCGCCCCAGCCGTTACCCGGTCGGCGGCTCGTGTGCGGCTCTCCATGCGGATGGGTCCCTGGCGAGTTCGGCTGCCGGCCAGCCCTAACGGTCGCCCTGCACCAGGGTCTCGGCATGACGCATCGGATGGTCCATGGCGGGAACGGTCTCGAGGCGCAGGATCAACCGGCCGATCCGGGCGAGCCGGAAGGTCAGCAACACGGTCGCGCCGGTCGCGAGCACGAGGAGCGCCCACTGCAACGGATGCGCGGTGCCGGCCGACAGCGACGACAGGCTGACGCCGGCGAGATGGCCCATGAGCACGTAGCCGAGCAAGGCGGGCAGGGACGCGAGCGTCCCGATCAGGTATTGCCGCAGCCTGATCGAGGTCAGACCCATCGCGTAGCTGGTCATCGCGAACGGCATGATCGGCGAGACCCGCATCAGGGCGACCAGCCGCCAGCCGTCACGGGCGACCGCCTCGTCGAGCCGGATGGCGCGCGGTCGTCTGCCCAGAGTCCGGGCGATGAACGGCCGGAACAGGCTGCGTGCGAGCAGGAAGGCCAGCACCGCGCCGAGGATCGTCGTGCTCCCGCAGACGAGGAATCCGCCGAGGACGCCGAACGTCATTCCGGCGGCGACGGCGCCGACGGAGGCAGGCAGAATGCCGCACAGGGCGATCAGCGTCTGGGCGCAGGCCGCTAGAAGCAGACCCGCGACCCCGAGCGCGTGCTCCTTCCGTGCGATCTCGCCCATCACGCCGGCAACCTGGTGCGGCCAGATGCGCACCAGTGCGATGCCGCTCGACACCATGAACACGAGGACCACCGCCATGGCCAGGCGCAGGCCGGACGGCGTCTCGACAGGCTCCCCTGCCGCGATCTCCATCCTAGACCGCATCGAAGAGCTGTTCTTTTCTGAGTCCCATGTGGTGAAGGCGATACTGCGCGGCCGTGCGCAGCACGCCGACCCCGTAGACAACGCTTCGCCGAAGATCGATCGAAGACGCCTCGGGAAAATATTTTGTCGGACAGGAAATCTCCCCGATCCGGAAGCCATAATGGATCGCCAGGGCCAGCATCTGGTTGTCGAACACGAAATCGTCCATGCAACGGGATAGAGGAAGCCGCTCGAGAACCGTTCGCGTCCAGGCGCGATAGCCGCTGTGATACTCCGACAGTTTCGAGCGCATCAGGATGTTCTGGGTCAGCGTCAGGACACGATTGGCGAAGTATTTGTAGCGCGGCATGCCGCCCTCGATCGCCCCGCGGCCCAGGATTCGCGAGGCGAGCACGGCATCGTAGTGACCCGAGACCAGCATCGACGCCATCGCCGGGACGAGCCTGGGCGAGTATTGATAGTCCGGGTGCAGCATCACGACGATGTCGGCGCCGCGGTCGAGCGCCGCTGCGTAGCAAGTCTTCTGGTTGCCGCCATAGCCCGTGTTCCGATCGTGCCGGATGGTGAACAAGCCGAGGGAGCGCGCGACCTCCAGAGTGTTGTCGCAGCTCGCGTCGTCGGTGAGGATGACGTCATCGACGATGTCGCGCGGGATTTCCCTGCAGGTGCGCTCCAGCGTTCGAGCGGCGTTGTAGGCCGGGAGGACGACTGTGACCCGCTGGTTCCCGATCATGCCGCCCGCCCGCCAAGCCAGTCCGACCCTGCGGCCGACGGCGATGCTCTAGCCTGTCCGCCGGAAGAATCAACCGCCGGCCGCGCGTTGTGGGCGACCTTCTCGGACCGGACGAGTGCAATGCCTCAGTAGCCGGCGGTGCCGTGACCACCGAACAGGAGCAGCAACACGACCACGATGAGCAGGAACAAGCCGAGTCCACCGCCGCCCCACCCGCCGGTGACCGGCGCTCCGGGCTGCCTGTAACCGCCATACCATCCACGGCGGTAACCAGTGTGTCCGAAACCGCCCAGAGCCATAATCAACAGGATGATCAAGAGGATGGTGATCATAAGGGCACCACTCGATTGTGCACGTCAAAAGCCTTGAGAGGCGAAAAGTTGCTCACGGGGGCGGGAAGCGAGGCGCCGGCACTGTCTAAACGTAGTAGCGCACGAGAACGGCGTGCACGGTCACGGCGATGGTGGCGATCGGAAACGCGAGCACCGGCGCCTGCCACCGCCATGCCGATCCGGCGCGGGATGTGCCGGGCCGCGCCAGCGATGCGCCGAACACCATCGCCGCCGCCAGGAAATAGCGACCCTGGAGACCATCGATCACGGGCGCCCCGGTGATCGTCCAGACCAGGTATTCGGCGAGACACACGCCGATGATGCCGCCGCCGGCACCGCCGACCCCCGCGATGATGGACGACAGGTCCGCTTGCCCTCTGCCGGACAGCCAGGACCCGAGTGCGGCGAGGACGAGGATCGCCGACGCACACAGGTAATAATACATCGGAAGAACAACATTGAGCCAACCCAGCACGCCGATGAAGCTCATCGCGAGGAAATCGCCGGAAAATCTCATCGTATGCAGGAGGAGCGAGGGCAATCGCAGCGGGTTGCTCAGCAGGCCGGCAAGCTGCGACGATGGACTGACGACGCCGTCGACCCGCGGGGGCAGCACGACGAAGGAGGCGTTCAGCAGGCTCCAGGCCGCCGTTCCGGCAAGGATCGCCATCAAGCCGGCCAACCGAAAGGAGGGTCTGACCGGCGAGGCCAGCGCGAGGACGCAGAAGGCGGCGTCGGGCGGCCGGCCCATCCCCGCGAGCGTCAGCATCAGGCACATGCAAGCGAACAACCATCCAGCTCGTGCCGGACGTTCGCGTCGCATGCGCACGTGGCAGGCGACCGCCAGCGCCACGCAGGCGAGCATCGGTCCGTCCTGCGAGACAGCCGCGTCGAGAGCGATCGTCATCGGCAGCATCGAGACGGCGAACAGCCAGAGCGCGGCATTGCCGGCGATCGCGATCGCCGCGGCCGAGATCGCGATCGAGACGGCTGCCGTGGCCAGGCGCATCAGGACGAGTGCGTGCGGCAACGGGGTGCCGAGGCGGCGTGCCGCCACAGCCATCAAGGCGGCCGGCAGATAGAAGAAGGGCGGATAGACCGCCGTGTTCGCGAAGGTGGCCTGCACCCGCGGACCCCAGGGCATCGGAGCGAGCATCGCCCGCGACACTTTCGCCGCAGGGTCGAATCGCATCGCGTTCACCTTGTCGGAGACTGCCACCAGCCCCGCTTCCACGCGGCCGCCGATCTCGCCGTCGTCGATGCGCGTCGCGACCAGTCCGAAATGACTGACCTGGTCGGCCCGATAGGTGTGCGATCCCTCGTCGGCGTTCTGCATCGGGGGCATCGTCGGCGCCAGCAATCCTGCGGCGAGACAGGCGAACAGGGCGTAGAGGACGGCGATTCGTGGGGCGATATTCACGCGCCGTCTGTTGGATGGGCGTCGTCTGTCTGGCAAGCGCGGGGTCGCCCGACAAGTGTCTGCAGCCTTCGGTCAGGCGAAGGGGCCCATCGATAAGT
>CAXTUK010000128.1:0-7078 GCA_964247395.1 uncultured Acetobacteraceae bacterium | reverse complement strand
GTGGCGAGACCGGCGCCGCCTTCCTCGCCGCCAGCAACTGCTCCGGGACCGGGGGAACGACGTGCGAGACGGCCTGTTCGTGGTCGCTGAGGCGATACCAGGCGCCGTAACCCAACACGGCGATCACCAGGCCGAGCAGGACCACTGCTCCGGTGGGCACGCCGCGTTCCGGCACCGGTGCGGGGAAGGCAAGCTCGGTCCTGCGGTTCACGTCGTGCGCTTCGGCACGGAACCGTCGCGCCACCTCGTCGGGATCGAGGCCGAGCGTGGTCGCGTAGGTTCGCAGGAAGCCGAGCGCGTAGGCGTTCCCGGGAAGTGCCGAGACGCGCCCGTCTTCGATGGCCTGCAGATAGGCCAGCTTGATCCGGAGTGCGGCGGCGACTTCGGCAAGATCCCAGCCAAGACGTTCGCGGGCTTCGCGCAACTCCGAACCTGCCTGGAACCGTGCGCGCTCGCCACCGAGCCCGGCATCGACGCCGGACCTGGCGGCTCTCATCTGCGTGTTCTCCGGGCGCGCCACACGGGGCTGAACCTAGTCGTCGGGGACGATCTTGCCAACTCGACGCGACGGCTCGTCAGGCGGCGTGGGCGCGCAGATCGTCCAGCCGGCAATGCCGCAACGCGGCCTCGTGGCAGGCCTCGAGCACGACGTTCGGCGCCGATCCGGCTTCGAACGCCTCCTGCCAGCGGGCGGCGCACAGGCACCAGCGATTGCCGGGAACGAGACCCTGGAAACCGAACTCGGGCCGCGGCGTCGAGAGGTCGTTGCCGCGGCCGGCGGAGAAGGACAGGAAGTCCTCGGTGACGACGGCGCAGACCGTGTGATTGCCGATGTCCTCGGGACCGGTGTCGCAGCAACCCGTGCGAAAGAAGCCGGTCATCGGGTCGCGGCCGCAGTCGACGAGCTGGCCGCCGAGAACGTTCCTCGCCGGGGCGCGGCCCCGTCTGCCGCCTGCGTCGTCGAATGGCATGGGCGCTCCTACCCGTCGTCACCGGTGGATCAATGCGCGGCGAGAAGCTCGATGTCGAAGATCAAGGCTGCATTCGGCGCGATGGCGTCGCCGGCGCCGCGATCGCCGTAGCCCAGCGCGGGAGGGATGACCAGGGTTCGCCTGCCGCCGACATGCATCGTCGCGACGCCGTCGTCCCAGCCCTGGATCACCTGTCCCTGGCCGAGAACGAAGGTGAAAGGCTGGTCGCGATCGAGGGAACTGTCGAATTTGCGCCCATGCTTGCCGTCGTCGTCGAGCCAGCCGGTATACTGCACGGTGACGGACTGGCCGGGCTGCGGCTCCGGGCCGGTTCCGACCTTCTCATCATGATATCTCACGCCGGAGGCCATCGTGACCAGGTCATCGGCCGCGGCCGGTCGGCACAACCCGAGCAGACTCGTTGCCACCAACAACATGCGACGCCGCATCGATCGTTTCCCGCCGGGTTGGCGTGCGGTAGCACACGCTGCATAGTCCGGTCCAAGGCCCATGGCGTGGGAGGGATCGAGGAGTGATCCATCGTCTGGATGGGCGGACTTCCACGCTGCTGCTGCTCGAGCGCGAGGGCCTGCCCGAGATCGTGCATTGGGGAGCGAAGTTGCCGCCCATGCTCGGCGATGTCGGGGCGGCGCGGGTGCGCGGCGTTCGCCTCAACTGCGTCGATGGGGATTATGTCGAGGCGACACTGCTGCCGACGGCGGGCGCGTCTTCGCATCGCACACCCGGGCTTGTTGCGCACCGCGGCGGTCGGGACTGGACGGCCTGGTTCAGCGAATGCACGATCGCCGGCGAGGGCCAGCGGATCGTCGTCGACGCGCTCGACCCGGTGGCGAAACTCGCGCTGACGATCACGCTCGAGCTCGCGGACGACAACGACGTGCTCGCAATGCGATCCCGGCTGCGCAACGACGGCGAGCTCGCGCTCGACGTGCAGCACCTCTCGGCCGGGACCATCCGGGTGCCCGCCGACGCGACGACGCTCCTGTCGTTCGACGGTCGTTGGGGGCGCGAGTTCTTCGAGCGACGGTCGGTGCTCGAGAGCGGCCGGTTCGTGCTGGAGAACCGCCGCGGGCGGACTTCGCACGACCGGCATCCGGCGATGATCGCCGGAACCGATGGTTTCGACGAGGATCGCGGCGAGCTCTGGGGTGTGCATCTGGGCTGGAGCGGGAACCACACGACCAGCGCGGAAATGCTCGAAGACGGCACGATCCTGATCTCGACCGGCGAGCTGCTTCATCCAGGGGAGGGGTCGCTGGAACCGGGCGGGACGCTGGAGACGCCGGCGGCGTTCGCCGCCTACTCCGCGCAAGGACTTTCGGGCCTCGCCCACGCGTTGCAGGCGCATGTCCGCACGAGGCTGGTTTCGTGGCCGGATCGGACGACCGCCCGACCGGTGACGTTTAACACCTGGGAAGCCAACTATTTCGACCACGACGTGCCGCGCCTGATGGCCCAGGCGGACGCTGCCGCGCGTCTCGGGATCGAACGGTTCCTGCTCGACGACGGGTGGATGAAGGCGCGCGAGAACGAGCGGGCGGGACTGGGCGACTGGCGACCCGACGCGCGCAAGTATCCTGAAGGTCTGGGTCCGTTGATCGCGCATGTGCGCGGGCTCGGCATGCAATTCGGGCTGTGGGTCGAGCCGGAAATGGTCAATCCGGACAGCGATCTTCATCGCGCCTTCCCCGATGCGGTGCTGCGGACCGCCGGTCGGCCGCTCGTCAGATCGCGCCACCAGCTGGTGCTCGATCTCGGCCGGGAAGAGGTCGCGAGCCGGATCTTCGGCGAGATCGACGCGCTGCTGAGCGCGCATCCGATCTCGGCCCTGAAGTGGGACATGAACCGGGACCTGGTCGCGGCGAGCGGCGAGGACGGCAGGCCGGCCTATCGCCGTCACGTGCTTGCGGCCTGGGCGCTGATCGACCGGTTGCGTCGCGCGCACCCGTCCGTGGAGATCGAGAGCTGCTCGTCGGGAGGCGGCCGCGCGGATTACGGCATGCTCCTCCGAACGCATCGGGTCTGGCCGTCGGATTGCACGGACGCGCTCGAGCGACTGTCGATCCAGCGCGGATCGTCGCGCCTGCTGCCGCCGGAAATGATCGGCGCGCATGTCTCGGCGAGCCCGAACCACCAGACCGGGCGAAGTCATGATCTGGGTTTTCGCGCCGCGGTGGCGCTGTTCTTCCATTTCGGTATCGAGCTCGACCTGCTTGGACTGGCCGACGAGGAGGCCGCCGAATTGACCGGTTGGATCGCGCTGCACAAGCGGCTACGGCCTTTGCTCCACGCGGGAGAGCATCAGGCGTTGCCGATGCGCGACGGGCGGAGCCTGCGCGGCGTCGTTTCGGCCGACAGGACGCATGCAGTCTTCCTGCTGGCGCAGGAGACGGCCGCGGTGCGGCATCTGCCGGCGCCGCAACGTTTTCCGGGACTCGACATGGAGGCAGCTTACCGCATGCACCTGCCGGCCCCGCAGCGGCAGGCGTTCGAGCCGATCGAGCTCGCGGGAGGCATGTTCTCGACAGCCGGCGTCTCGCTGCCTGCGATGCAGCCGGAGAGCGCGTTGGTGTTCGAGTTCGAACGTATCGGTCGAGGGTGGAGTCCCGACCGTTGACGGTCAGCGAGCGGACGCCCCGGCGTCGACGTTCTCGTGGGGAGCGCCGCAGCTTCGGAGCACGGAGCGCAGGGTCCGGATGACGGGAAAGACTTCCTGGTTCCAATCCGAGCCTTGCACGTCGTGCGCGGACTGCTCCTGCTCGACGATCTCGCGATCCTCCCTGAAGATGCGATCGGTGAAGAGGACGAGGAGAGGCCAGGCGGCGTCGAGCAGCAATGGAACCTTCGGACGACGGATGGACAGCAGGCCGAACGTCCGGCAGCGCCGCTGATCCCGATCGATGGGAACGTAGACGATCCACAAATCCATGATCGCGGTTCCGTCGGGACCGCGTATGTTGAGGCTCTGATAGGGGTAGTCGGTCCGGATGGTCATCACCTCCCGGTTCGCGGTCGCGTCGTTGGCGGTGCGGCGCTGGCCGAAGATGGCGGCCTCGCCGAACGACTGCTTGCCTTCGGTGCGAGCGAAGCTGTAGCGCGCCTCGACCCAGTCGGCGCCGTTGTCGCCACCGAGGAAGCGCGGCCTGATCCTGCCCATCTGCCGGCGGTGGAGGAACTGATGGTTCATGTCCATCAGGTTCTCGTGCATGAAACTGTAGTGGCAATCGATGGTCTCGCCGAAACGACGGGTCTTGTAGGCGGCGTCGGCAACCGAGCCGAATGTCGGCAGCGGAACGGCGTCGGCGAGTGCCGGGTCGCCAGGGAAGACGAGGATCAGGCCGTTGACCTCGCGGCATGGATAGGAACGGACGCCGTTCGGCATCTTGCCCTTGCCTAGATAGGGGACATCGGTGCAGCGGCCGGTCTGGTCGTAGGCCCAGCCGTGATAGCCGCAACGAATGGCGCAACCTTCGACCATCCCGTTGCTGAGCGGCACCTGACGATGGGCGCAACGGTCGGCGAGGGCGAAGACGGGACCCGTCGCGGGACGGACGATGACGATCGGGTTGCCCGCGAAGGCAGCAGCGAAGGTGCCGCGCGTCTTGACCTCACGTGACCAAGCGAGCGGATACCAGTGGTTCGGATGCGCATCGACACGCCGGAGGTCGCGTTCCGCATCCGCCCCGATCGGCACGTCGTCGGCTACGATCTCGACGGACTGATCCATACGGGCTGGCTCTCTCAGGCTTCGAGGGTCGTTCAGACGTCGAGGTTCGCAACCTTCAGCGCGTTTCCAACGATGAAATCGCGTCTCGGTTCGACCACGTCGCCCATCAGCGTCGAGAACACCTGGGCCGCATCCTCCGTGTCGCCCACCCGGACCTGCAACAGCGTGCGCGTCGCCGGGTCCAGCGTGGTGCTCCAGAGCTCGTCGGCGTTCATCTCGCCGAGACCCTTGAAGCGGGCGATGGAAAGTCCCCTGCGGCCTTGCTGCAGGATCCGTTCGTAGGCGGCGGCGGGGCCTGACACCTGCGTTTCGGTCCCGTCGAGGGTGAGTCGGGCGGGGTCGGCGAAGTCGCGCGCGAGGATCGGGGCGCGTTCGGTCAGCCAGCGAGCGTCGGCCGAGCGCAGGGTGGTCGCGTCCAGATGATACCGCTCGGTGACGCCCCGGACGATGCGGCTGAGCCGCAGCCCGGCGGCATCGGAGACGACGGTCCAACTGCGTTCGGAGGCGACGCTGATGGCGTTCAGCCTGCGCTGCGCTTCGGCGTTGCGGCCGGCCGGGTCGGCATCGGAAGGATCAAGCGCGCCGGCGATCGCCACCTGCTCGAGAAGGGCGACGGGCGCCGCGTTGCCGAGGCGACGAAGCGAGGCCGTGGCCTCGCGCAGCCACGCCACCTCGTCGCGCAGGCCGTCGCCGCCGAGCACGCGGCCATCGCCGAAGGCGAGGCTGGAGCTCGCGAGCGCCTTTTCGAGGAGGTAGTTCTCGAGCTGGGCGTCATCCTTGAGGTAGCGGACATCGTTGCCGCGCTTGGCGCGGAACAGCGGCGGCTGGGCGATGTAGAGGTTGCCCGCCATGATGAGTTCCGGCATCTGACGGAAGAAGAACGTCAGCAGCAGCGTGCGGATATGCGATCCGTCGACGTCGGCGTCGGTCATCAGGACGATGCGTCCGTAGCGAAGCTTGGCGATGTCGAAGCCGCCCTGGTCGGACTCGCCGCGGCCGATGCCGGTGCCCAGCGCCGTGATCAGCGTGCCGATCTCGGCACTGCCGAGCATGCGATCGAAGCGGGCTCGCTCCACATTGAGGATCTTCCCTTTGAGCGGCAGGATCGCCTGGAATCTCCGGTCCCTGCCCTGCTTGGCCGTCCCGCCAGCGCTGTCGCCCTCGACGATGAAGATCTCCGCGCGCTCGGGATCACGTTCCTGGCAGTCGGCGAGCTTGCCGGGAAGGCTGGAGACGTCGAGCACGCCCTTCCGCCGGGTCAGCTCGCGTGCACGGCGGGCCGCCTCGCGGGCGGCGGCCGCGTCCATCACCTTGGCGACGACGAGGCGCGCTTCCTTGGGATGGGTTTCGAACCAGTGCGCGATCGCGTCGGCGGCGGCGGCCTGCACGATCGGCTGGACTTCGGAGCTGACCAGCTTGTCCTTGGTCTGGCTCGAGAATTTCGGATCCGGCACCTTGACCGACAGCACCGCGGTCATGCCTTCGCGCATGTCGTCGCCCGACAGACCCAGATTGTCCTTCTTGCTGGCGGCCTCGGCGTATTTCGCGACCACGCGGGTCAGCGCCTGGCGAAATCCCGCGAGGTGGGTGCCCCCGTCGCGCTGGGGATTGTTGTTGGTGAAGCACAACATCAGCTCGTGATAGGTGTCGTTCCACGTCAGCGCGAATTCCACCTTGATCCCGAGCGCGCCGGCAACTCCCTTCACGTCGATCGGCTCGGCGAGAACGCCGGTCTTGCCGCGATCGAGGTAGTCGACGAACGCCTTCAGACCGCCCTCGTAGAAGAAGTCGTGCTCGACCACTGGCGCGTGGCGCTCGTCGCGCAGCCTGATGCGCAGCCCCGAGTTGAGGAAGGCGAGTTCGCGCAAGCGGCGCTCGAGGATCGCGAGATCGAAGTCCAGCCTGGTGAAGGTTCCGCCCGAGGGCTTGAACGTCACTTCGGTGCCGTTGTGGTGCGCACCGGCACCGCCGACGGTGACGAGCGGTGCGACCGCATCGCCATGCTCGAAACGGATGAAATGCTCCTGGCCCTCGCGCCAGATGCGAACCTCCATCCACTCCGAAAGGGCGTTGACCACCGCGGCGCCGACGCCGTGCAGTCCCCCCGACACCTTGTAGGAGTTCTGGTTGAACTTGCCGCCTGCATGCAGCCGCGTCAGCACGACTTCGGCGGCCGAGATGCCTTCCTCGGGATGCAGGTCGGTCGGAATGCCTCGGCCATCGTCCCGCACGGTGACGGAGCCATCGCCGTTGAGCACCAGCTCGCACCAGGTCGCGTAGCCCGCCTGCGCCTCGTCGACCGCATTGTCGATGATCTCGAACGCCATGTGGTGCAGGCCGGAGCCGTCGTCGGTGTCGC
>CAXTUK010000127.1:0-7112 GCA_964247395.1 uncultured Acetobacteraceae bacterium | reverse complement strand
TTCCGGAACGCACGGGAATCCCTTGAGTCTTGATCAACGGCGATTGGTATTACCGGACTGGTGTCACGCTCGGTCCGTGGTGGACACCTCGTTCAAACCTCGCGCGGTCCGAGGGAAACATGCGCACCCGGATCGCGATCCCGTCATCATCGTCAGCCCGCCCCAGCACCTCTCCATGCTCGTAGAGCCATGCCAGGTTTGCGCCGTCACCGACCTCGATTACATAGGAGACTTCCTCCATGCCGGCCGACAATCGTATGTCGATCGCGTCGAGTAGTTGGGACAGCCCCGTGCCGCGGGTGGCCGATACTGGAATGCTGTTCGGGTCCGCTACGAGAGCTTCGAGGCCGCCGTGCAGGTCGATCTTGTTGAGAACTTCGATCGTTCTGATCGGCCAGTCGACATCCAGGATGCGGTCCCCCACCATTCCGTCCAGAACCATGGCGACGTCTGCGCCTTGGGCGATGGTGTCCGGATGGGACGAATCGCGCACATGGAGAATGACGTCAGCCGCCCCGATCTCCTCGAGAGTTGCTCGGAAGGCGGCGATCAACTCGGTCGGAAGATCGCTGACGAAGCCCACCGTGTCGGACAGGATCGCCTTGCGCCCGGAAGGAAGCCGAAGTTCCCTCATCGTCGGATCCAACGTCGCGAAGAGCTGATCTCGCGCGGTGACGGAAGCACCGGTCATCGCATTGAACAGCGTCGACTTGCCGGCATTCGTGTAACCCACCAGAGCGACGACGGGGAATGGGACTTTACGCCGCGCCTCCCTGTGCAAGCCGCGCGTTCGGCGGACATCGTCGAGCTCTCGCTTGATCTTGACCAGTCGCTCGTCTATCTGACGTCGGTCGGCCTCGATCTGCGTCTCGCCCGGTCCTCCCAGAAAACCGAAGCCGCCGCGTTGTCGCTCCAGATGCGTCCAGGAGCGCACGAGACGCGAGCGCTGGTATTGCAGATGAGCAAGTTCGACTTGAAGGACGCCCTCCCGCGTCGCTGCTCGCTCCCCGAAGATATCGAGAATGAGACCGCTTCGGTCGATGACTTTGCAACCCCACTCGCGCTCGAGATTCCGTTGCTGTACCGGAGAGATCGTTGCGTCGACGATCACCAGTTCGACGTGTTCGTGAGCGAGGCTTTCGCCGACCGTACGTACCTGCCCATCGCCGAGGAGCGTGGACGGACGCTGCCGTTTGAGCGGCAGAATGGTTCGATGAACAACCAGAAGTCCGATCGATGCGGCAAGCCCCACGGCCTCGACGAGCCGTGCGTCGGCCGTGCGTCCCCTGTCGAGCCTATCCCAGGGGAGAATGACCGCAACCCTGGTCGGCGCCCCTCCGTTGAGCACGCCCGCCCCTGTCAGCTGTCGCTGCCAGAAGACCCGGCATCGCGTGCGGGCACGGCCGTCCCAGCTGCTTCCTTGCTCGGATCAAACAGCTGGATTGGAGCGCCCGGCATCACCGTGCTGATCGCATGTTTGTAGACCAGCTGCGTATGCCCATCTCGGCGCAAGAGAACTGAGAAATTATCGAACCAAGTGATGATGCCCTGTAATTTTACGCCGTTGACGAGGAACACCGTGACTGGCGTCTTTCCTTTCCGAACGTGATTGAGAAACACGTCCTGGACATTCTGAGCTCGTTCATTGGCCACAGCTTGATCCCCTTGGTGGCTAGCTCGCTTGCCGCTCGTCAGAGTTGACGCCCAACTGCTTGAGTTTTCGATGCAAGGCACTCCGCTCCATCCCGACGAAGCCAGCCGTCCGGCTGATGTTGCCTCCAAAGCGAACGAGTTGTGCCTGGAGATACTGCGTTTCGAACAGGTCCCGGGCTTCCCGCAAGGGCAGGCCTATCACGTCGGCGCCTGGGTCGAAGTTCAACAGGATGGGCGCTCCCTGACTGATCTCGGGCGGGAGCATCTCCGCCCGGACCGGCTCGGACGAGGCGCCCGGCGCCATGATCAGCAGCCAGTCGATCGTATTGCGCAGCTGCCTGACATTCCCCGGCCAATCGTAGCTCTGCATCGCAGCCAGCGCATCGGCCGATAATTGGCGCCTCGGAATGCCTGCCGTCTCGGCCGAGCGCGCTATGAAGCTTCGTGCGAGTTCCGGGATGTCCTCGCGTCGTTCCCGCAACGAGGGCAGTCGGAGGGGAACGACAGCCAGGCGGTAGTACAGATCCTCGCGCAGACGTCCGGCGGCAATCTCCGTCTGCAGATCCCGATTAGTGGTTGCGAGGACCCGGACATCGACTTTCACGCGTGCCGAACCGCCAATCCGCTCGAATGTCTGGTCCTGCAAAGCCCGAACTATCTTGCCCTGGGTCTCGATCGGCATGTCGCCGACCTCGTCAAGGAGCAAGGTGCCACCGTGAGCCCGTTCAAGCAGGCCGGTTCGCCGCTTGAGGCTCCCATCAGTCATCCCTTCAAGGCCGAACAACTCTTCCTCGAAACGTCCCGGCGCCAGGGTCGCACAGTTGAGGGCGACGAACGGGCCATCGGCACGGCGAGATCGGGCATGGATCATCCGCGCCGCGACTTCCTTGCCGACGCCCGCCGCCCCAGATATCAGGACCCGAGAACCGGTCGGCGCTACCCGATCGATCTGCTGGCGAACCGCAGCGATCGCTTGGCTGTCTCCTTCCAACCGGTTATCCGGGCCGGCTCGCAACCTGAGCTCCGCGTTTTCCCGTTCCAGGCGCGCAGCTTCAAGGGCTCGATTGAGGCAGAGCAAAAGCCGGTCGGACTGGAAGGGTTTCTCGATGAAGTCGTAGGCCCCTCGTTGAATCGCGGCCACCGCAGTCTCGATTGTGCCGTGCCCGGAGATCATGATCACCGGAACAGGGGGCGCCTCGTCGCAGATCACCTGCAGGATCCCGAGTCCGTCGAGGCGCGAACCCTGAAGCCAGACATCGAGGATGACCAGGGCGGGTCTCCGAGCCCGAAATGCTGCGATTGCCGCATCCGAGTCTCCCGCCTGACGAGTTTCATAACCTTCGTCGCGAAGGATGCCTTCGATGAGGAGCCGGATGTCCGGTTCGTCATCGATGATCAGGATTTCATACGCCATCGCCGTCTCTTACAGGCAAGATCAAGGTCGCGACTGCTCCGGCACCGTCCACGCGGTGACCCAACGTGATCGATCCTCCATGGTCCTCCATGATCTTCTTCACGATGGCAAGCCCCAGACCGGTTCCCTTCGGCTTGTGAGTGACATACGGTTCGGTCAGACGGGCATGGTCGTGGTCGTCGCTCGGCAGCCCGATACCGTCATCCTCGACGCTCAGCAGGATCGAATCCTGATCGTCGCGTACTGATAGGACAACGTGTCCATCGCCTGAGTTCCCACTCATCGTGATCGAGTCGGCCGCATTGAGAAGCAGGTTCGTCAGTGCCTGGCCGATCAGACGTCGGTCGCAGGAAGCCATCGGTCCGGCGGCTGGGATGTCGGTCTTCCACTCAATACGCGGGAAGGCGTTGCGTTGCAGGATGACGGCCTCACGCGCGACACGACCGATGTCCTCGAGCTTGATCGCCGGTTGCGGCATTCTGGCGAACGCGGAGAATTCATCGACCATTCGCCCGATATCGGCGACATGCCGGACGATCGTGTCGGCGCACTGGCTGAATGTGTCGGGGTCAGAGGTGATCTCGCGAAGGAAGCGGCGCTTCAGGCGTTCTGCCGCGAGCTGGATCGGCGTCAACGGGTTCTTGATCTCGTGCGCGATACGTCGCGCGATGTCCGCCCAGGCGGCCTTTCGCTGTGCTGCCTGCAATTCAGTGATGTCGTCGAACGTGACCACGAACCCGTCGAGGTGACCGCTTCTGACCTCGGTCCCGATGCGGACCAGAAGCGTCCTCTTTCGTCCTGCCGGTCCGCTATGGATTTCCGCCGTGTGCGCCCGCTCCGGCGACTTGGCCACCGCCTGCAGCAGGGGCGCAAATTCAGGTGCGACATCCGCCAGGTTGTGGGCCACGGCGGCGAGCAGGTCTGTCCCGAGCAGGTCGCTCGCGGTGCGGTTCGGCAGTTCGATGCGTTGTTCTATGTCGAGCCCGATCACGCCGGCCGAGACGCCCGACAACACCGTCTCTGTAAACCGCCTCCGTTCGTCGATCTGGCTGTAGGCGGCCATCAGCTCCGTGCGTTGTGCGGCGAGCTGATCGGTCATGCGATTGAACGCGCGGGACAGGCCCGCAACCTCGTCATCGGCGCCGCGCTCGGCCACCCGCACTCCTAGATCACCGGTGCGGACGCGTTCAGCGGCGACGATGAGTGCCCCAAGCGGACGTGCGATCTGGTTGGCCAGAACCAGACCAATGAGCACGGCCGCGGAGAGCACGAGCAAGGCCACCAGGACGAAGATCAGGACGAAGGTGACCTGGAGGCCCGAGCGATGGCGGTCGAGCCGGTCATATTCGCCGACGGCCCGCTCGGTTCGCTCCATGTGGCCGAGGATCGTTGAGTCGACGGGTCGAGCAATCATCAAGACCAGCATCTCGGGCGCCTTGAGCACGATGAGCGCACGCACGGTGGTGTGGTCGAGACTGTCGATGACCGCGACCTCACCGGAACGGGCTTTCAGAAGTGCCGAGGCAGGAGGCAGCGAAGGCGGACGACTGTTCATGGAAGCCATGATCTGGCCGGTGACCGGGTCGAAGATCATCGCCTCCGAAAGCCCGTTAAGAGCGCTCTGGTCGAACAGGATACGCGTCACTTCCTCCGGGTTGGAAATCACCAGTTCGCCTGCACGCGCCGTTTCGAGATCGTAGGCCAGGTTGACCGCGTCCGACCTGATGGCATCGTTGTGTTCGGTTAGGTAGCCTCGCGCCGCCTGCAAGCTTTCGGCAAGCGCGGTCCGGACACGATCGTTGAACCACGCCTGTATGCCGACATGAAACAGGACCGTCGCGAACAAGGCGACTACGACAGTCGGGGTCACCGCTACGACGCTGAACAACATGACCAGGCGCACGTGCAGTCGTGCACCTGCGAGCCCGCGTCGCCGATCTGTCCAGACACGAGCCACTCGACCGACCAGAGCCAGCCCGAGCAGCAATAGAGCCGCCGTGTTCGCAACGAGGAGAAGGACGTCAAGATCCGGGTGGCGGGTGAACGACAACCCGCCTGACAACAGGATGAACGTCGCTACGCCGGTCGCGAGCGCGACGCTGGCCAATAAGATCGTAGTCAGATTGCCGGGCAATGCCGCACTCAGGAAATATAACCTGCCTGTCCCGGCTTGACCATGCATGCGGCGCCGGGAGAGGAGTTCGCCGATCAGCCCAGACCCCTGACGACCGGGATTTCGAGGTCCCTGATCTTCTTCCTGAGCGTATTGCGGTTGAGGCCCAGAACGGCTGCTGCCTTGATCTGGTTTCCCCTTGTCGAGCAGAGGGTCATTGCGATCAGCGGCCGCTCCACCTCCGCGATCACACGATCGTAGATGTCGCGCATAGGCATCCCGTCCCTGCCCGCCGACAGGAACTGCTTGATGTGGCGCTCGACCGATGCCGCCAACGTGTCCTGGCTGTCACCGTCCGGCTCCGATTGACCTGCCGAGAAGGAGATCGCCTCTGCAAGCTCACCCACGACAATGTCTTCGCCGATCGTCTCTTGCGGATAAAGTGCCGCGACGCGTCGCACCAGATTCTCAAGTTCACGGACGTTTCCCGGCCAGCGATGCGCGCGAAGACGTTCGACAGCCGCCTCCGTCAGCGTCTTGCTTGGCAGACCGCTCTCGCGTGCCTTCTCAAGGAAATGGCGAGCGAGAACAGGGATGTCCTCCGTCCGCTCACGTAACGGAGGCAACCGGATCGGAACGACGTTCAGCCTATAGAAGAGATCTTCGCGGAATGTCCCTGTCCGGATGGATTGTCTCAAGTCACGATGGGTCGCGGCGACGATACGGACGTTCGCCTTTATCGGCTGCCTTCCGCCGACAGTGCTGAATTCGCCTTCCTGCAGGACACGCAGAAGGCGGGTCTGCGCTTCGGGCGGCATGTCGCCGATCTCGTCGAGAAACAGCGTTCCACCGGCGGCCTGCTCGAAACGGCCCAGATTGCGATTGGTCGCACCGGTGAATGCGCCGCGCTCGTGACCGAACAGTTCGCTTTCGATAAGCTCCCGCGGAATCGCCGCCATGTTGATCGCGACGAACGGTCCGGAACGCCTGCGGCCGTAATCATGCAAGGCCCGTGCGACGAGTTCCTTGCCGGTTCCGCTTTCCCCGCTGACCATCACCGTCAGATCGGCCGTCGTGAGCCGGGCGATCGAACGATAGATCTCCTGCATGGCCATCGAGCGACCGAGAAGAGGAAGTCGTTCTTCCGAGTCACGCAATTCGACTGGCGCCGGTGCCGGGGGTGGAGCAGCCAACGCACGGCCGACGACAGCAAGGAGTTCCTTCAGGTCGAAGGGCTTCGGAAGATATTCGAATGCACCGCGCTGCGTCGCCTTGACCGCGGTGATCAAGGTCGATTGCGCGCTCATCACGATGATCCGCAGTTCGGGTCTCACCCGTTTGATCCTTGGGATCAGATCGAGCCCGTTCTCGTCAGGCATCACGACATCGGTGATCACCAAGTCGCCTTCCCCGTCTTCGACCCAGCGCCAGAGTGTGGTCGCGTTCCCGGTCGTCCGGACTTGGTAACCGGAACGTCCCAACGCCTGTGTGAGGACTGTTCGGATCGAGCGGTCGTCGTCGGCAACGAGGACAGTCGGCAGCGTCATCACTCCCTCTCGTCAGCTCGGAGTCGGATCATAGTCTTCGGACAGGACCGGAAGATGCAAACGCACCTCCGTCCGGCCGCCATGGCTGTCGATCTCGATCATGCCCCCGTGATCACCGATGATTTTTGCCGCCAGCGCCAGGCCAAGACCGCTGCCGGAAGGTTTGGAGGTGATGAACGGCTCGAACAGATGCGGCTTGATGTCCTCCGGAATGCCCGGTCCCGTGTCGCGGACCGTGACCAGAAGCGGCAGGTGCACGCGCTGCGCCGAGCCGGGCATCACCAGCCGCAAGCCGTGCCGGTAGGCGGTGCTCAAGGTGATCTCGCCTCCGGTCGGATCGGAGCTGATCGCTTCCGCGGCGTTCTTGACCAGATTGAGAAGGACC
>CAXTUK010000126.1:0-7118 GCA_964247395.1 uncultured Acetobacteraceae bacterium | reverse complement strand
GCTCCGCTTCGGCGCCATCCTGCTCCGACCGTCACGCGCCTCGCTTCGAACCGCCATCGAGCGACGCCTGGAGGCGATGCTGCGTGCAGGCGCGCTCGACGAGGTGGCGCGGCTGACCGCACTCCGCCTCGACCCCGCGGTGCCGGCGATGCGCGCGCACGGGGTTCCCGAGCTCGCCGCCCATCTCGCCGGCAGGGTGACGCTCTCGCAGGCGAGCGCCAGCACCATCGCCGCCACCGTCCGCTACACCCGCCGGCAGGAGACCTGGCTGCGCCATCACGATCTATCGGTGCCGGGCAAGACGGTCACTATCGGCAACTCAAACCCGAAAGCGGAGCAAGAAATGCAAATGTTGGAGCGCTTCCTGCGTAGCTTTTTGCAAGATGGGGGTTGACTGGCCGCGAGCGCGCGCGTATCCCGCCCGCCCTCACACTGCCGAGGACGCGGCCGAGATGGACACCGGGATCGTCAACCTGCCGGCCGAGGCCAGCCACGCCACCGGTGCGGACGTGCTGCTCCGCGTCCTTCGCGACCAGGGCGTCGACGTCGTCTTCGGCTATCCCGGCGGCGCTGTCCTCCCGATCTACGACGCGATCTACAGGCAGGACGCGATCCGGCACGTCCTCGTCCGCCACGAGCAGGCCGCCGTGCACGCCGCCGAAGGCTATGCCCGCTCCACGGGGCGAACCGGCGTCGTCCTCGTCACCTCCGGCCCGGGCGCCACCAACGCCGTCACCGGCCTCGTCGACGCGCTGATGGACAGCATCCCCGTCGTCTGCCTGACCGGCCAGGTGCCGACGCACCTGATCGGCAACGACGCCTTCCAGGAGGCCGACACCACCGGCATCACCAGGCCGGCGACCAAGCACAACTATCTCGTCCGGCACGGAAGCGACCTCGCCCGCATTTTGCACGAAGCGTTCCACATCGCCGCCAACGGCCGCCCCGGCCCCGTCGTCGTCGACCTGCCCAAGAACGTCATGATCGCCGACGCGCCCTACGTGCCGGCCTCCAAGGCGCCCCACCGCTCCTACCGCCCCATTCGCGAACCCGATCCGGAGGCGATCGCCCAGGCCGTCCGCATGCTCCGCCAAGCCCGCCGCCCCGTCTTCTACACCGGCGGCGGCGTCATCAACGCCGGCCCTCAGGCCTCCGCCGCCCTCCGCCGCCTGGTCGACGCGACGAACATCCCCTGCACCAGCACGCTGATGGGCCTCGGCGCCCTGCCCGCCAGCCATCCCGCCTTCCTCGGCATGCTCGGCATGCACGGCACCGTGCAAGCCAACCTCGCGATGCACGGATGCGACCTGATGGTCTGCGTCGGCGCCCGTTTCGACGACCGCGTCACCGGACGGATCGACGCCTTCTCGCCCCGCTCGCGCAAGATCCACATCGACATCGATCCATCCTCGATCAACAAGAACGTCCGCGTCGACCTGCCCGTCATCGGCGACGCCGGCCGCGCGCTCGAGCTCCTGCTCGACGGCTGGCGCGAGACCGAGGCCGCCGGCGACAGCCCCTCGCTCGCCGCCTGGTGGCGCGCCATCGACGCTTGGCGCGCGACCGACTGTCTCGCCTACCGCCAGGATCCGTCGCCCGGCGCGATCATCAAGCCCCAGCACGCGCTCGCCCGCCTCGAGGCGCTCACCAAGGCGTCCGGCCGCGACATCTTCATCAGCACCGAGGTCGGCCAGCACCAGATGTGGGCCGCCCAGTATATCGGCTTCGAGGCGCCCAATCGCTGGATGACCTCCGGCGGCCTCGGCACCATGGGCTACGGCCTGCCGGCCGCCGTCGGCATCCAGATCGCCCATCCCGACGCGCTGGTGATCGACGTGGCCGGCGAGGCGAGCATCCTGATGAACATCCAGGAGCTCGCGACCGTGGCCCAGTATCGGCTGCCGGTGAAGATCTTCATCCTCAACAACCGCTACATGGGCATGGTCCGGCAGTGGCAGGAACTCCTGCACGGCGGCCGCTACGCCGAGAGCTGCAGCGAGGCGCTGCCCGATTTCGTCCGGCTGGCCGAAGCCTTCCACGCCCGCGGCCTGCGCGCCGCCACCCTCGCCGAGCTCGACGGCGCCATCCAGGCGATGATCGACCATCCGGGTCCCGTCGTCTGCGAGATCATCGTCGACGAGGGCGAGAACTGCTTCCCGATGATCCCGTCCGGCGCCGCCCACAACGAGATGATCCTGGGTCCCGACGGCGAGAGCCGCGCCCGCGGCACCACCAGCGGCGGCATCACCGACGAAGGCATGATGCTGGTCTGATGTGGCGCTCCATGGTCGCGGCCGGATGCCTCGGCATCACGCCGGCCCTCGCGCAGGGGCCGGCGCCAGGCCAGGTCCGCGTCTGCGCCAGCGACCTGACCAATTTCGACGACGCGCCGGCGCTCGCCATTCCGGCCGGCCTGGTGTTCGCCGCCTGGGGCCGCGCCGGCGGCGACCTGCGGACGATGCGCCTCGATCCCAACTACCCGCCCGCCCGCATCACCGGCCAGAGCGCGCTCGTCACCACCGCCGACGCCGACCTCACCGCCGAGCATCCGTGCGCGCTCGTCGCCGCCCGCGGCCTGGTCTCGCCCGGACGCGCCTGGCGCACGCCCCCGCCGACCTCCGACGGAACGGTCTACGAGGCGGTCGACACGCTCGGCCCAGGCGGACTGCGCAGCCTCGGCCAGGAGGCGCTCGCCACATCCCAGCTCCTGTCGATGAACATTCTCGTCGCCGCCCCGGCCGGCCCGATCGGCGACCCGCGGACCATCCCCTGAGCGCCCCGAACAGATGCAGGACACCCCTCCTCACCCCGACGCGCTCCGTTCCGCCACCATGTCGGTCCTGGTCGAGAACGAGACCGGCGTGCTCGCCCGCGTCATCGGCCTGTTCTCCGGCCGCGGCTACAACATCGACAGCCTCACCGTTGCCCCGGTCGACGACGAACGCACCCGCAGCCGGATCAACATCGTCACCTCCGGCACCGAGATGGTGATCGCCCAGATCAGGGCCCAGCTCGACCGGCTGGTCCCGGTCCACCGCGTCGCCGACCTCACCGACGAGGGCCCGCACGTCGCGCGCGAGATGGCGCTGATCAAGGTCATCGGCACCGGCGAGATGCGCTCCGAGGCGCTGCGCATCGCCGACGCCTTCCGCGCCCGCCCCGTCGACACCACCCGCGAGAGCTTCGTCTTCGAGCTCACCGGCGCGACCGACAAGCTCGACGCGTTCATCGAGCTGCTGCGCCCGCTCGGACTCGCCGAGATCTCGCGCACCGGAATCGCGGCGATCGCGCGCGGCACGCGAACGTTGGGCCAAAGGCCAGGGGCGCTGCCCCTGGACCCCGCCAAAGGCTAGCCTTTGGAAACCGACTTGACGAACTTCGGAGACTTCGATGGAAAAGACAGCCTTATCGCGGAGCTTGGACAACGCCATTTCGAAATCGCTGGCGCTACCAATGTCATACAGCCTGATAGCGATCATAAAACTGCACGCAGCAGGCTTGTATTTGGGGCGCTCTCTCGCTCTTCTCTGCCCAATCATTCCGTTTTGGATTTTCTCCGTGACGATGGTCGAAGCCTGGAGCCGTCTCCGCGAACTCAACCGTCAGCGGAATAGGCCGGAAGAGGACTACGAGAATACCGTCGCCGTCTTCGCCATCTGCCTATTCGTGATGACCGTTTCCGTCGCAGTCGCCGCGATGCAATCAGTCAGTTCATAGGAGAGAAACACCGTGCGCGTTTACTATGACCGCGATGCTGACGTCGGCTTGGTCAAAAGCAGGAACGTCGCCGTCATCGGCTACGGCAGCCAGGGCCACGCCCACGCGCTCAACCTCAAGGACAGCGGCGTCGCCGATGTCGTGGTCGGGCTTCGTCCCGGCTCCGCCGGCGCTGCCAAGGCCGAAGCCGCCGGCTTCCGCGTCCTTGCCCCGGCCGAGGCCGCCAGATGGGCCGAATTGATCATGATCCTCACGCCCGACGAAGGGCAGGGCGACCTCTACGCCCACCAGCTCGGCCCCAACATGAAGCCGGACGCGGCGATCGCCTTCGCGCACGGGTTGAACATCCACTTCAACCTGATCGAGCCGCGCCCCGACATCGACGTCTTCATGATCGCGCCGAAAGGCCCCGGCCACACCGTCCGTTCCGAATACCAGCGCGGCGGCGGCGTGCCCTGCCTCATCGCCATCGCACAGGACCATTCCGGCAACGCCCACGACTTGGCACTCAGCTATGCCAGCGCCATCGGCGGCGGCCGCGCCGGCATCATCGAGACCACCTTCAAGGAGGAATGCGAGACCGACCTGTTCGGCGAGCAGACCGTTCTCTGCGGCGGTCTCGTCGAACTCATCAAGGCCGGCTACGAGACCCTCGTCGAGGGCGGCTACGCTCCCGAAATGGCCTACTTCGAGTGCCTGCATGAAGTGAAGCTGATCGTCGACCTGATCTACGAAGGCGGCATCGCCAACATGAACTACTCGATCAGCAACACCGCCGAATACGGCGAATACGTCACCGGCCCCCGCATCGTCACCGCCGAGACGAAGGCCGAGATGAAGCGCGTTCTGACCGACATCCAGACCGGCAAGTTCACCCGCGACTGGATGCTCGAGAACAAGGTCAACCAGACCAGCTTCAAGGCCACGCGCCGCAAGCTCGCCGAGCACCCGATCGAACAGGTGGGCGAACGGCTCCGCGCCATGATGCCCTGGATCGGCAAGAACGCCCTCGTCGACAAGGCAAGGAACTGACGCGATCGACAGCCAGCCCTGAGGCGGTCCCGAACAGACCGGAGGTGATGCAAGAACATCCCTTTGACCGCAGCGCACCCTGGAGCCCCGTGATCCCGGCGACAGATTGCTCATGGCGACGGCGATCGAGATGGGATGCGGCTTCGTCACCCAGGACGCACGCATCATCCAGTTCGCCGAGCACTTCGGCCGGAGCCACGGCTTCGAACTGTCGGATCGATGACCTGGAGTTCGCGACCAGGTGCAGGCGCCTGATGCCGAGCGGTCCGCCGCCGCAACCTTCCTCTCGCACCGTGGACTGGACAGACTAGGGCCTGTCCGCAATTGAGCCAGATTGCGGCCGCAAGCATGGTGAGCGTCTTGACCCCTGGCCGCACTTCGTCCCCACTGGACCGATGCATCACGGCAATCCGCTCCTCTCCGATTGGGCCACGCCCTTCGGCGTCCCGCCGTTCGACCTGATCCGGCCGGAACATTTCGTCCCGGCCTTCGAGCACGCGATGGCGGTTCACCTCGCCGAGGTCGCCGCCATCGGCAGCGACCCGGCGCCGCCGGACTTCGCCAACACGATCGAGGCGCTCGAGCGCGCCGGCCGTCTGCTCGATCGCATCGGCAACGTATTCGCCAACCTCGTCGCCAGCCTGGGCAGCGACGCGCTGCAGGCGATCGACGTCGAGATGTCGCCCAGGCTGGCGCAGCACGGCATGCGGGTCGCCCTCGACCCGGCGCTGTTCCGTCGCGTCGACGCCCTCGCCGCCCGCGCCGGCACGCTCGGCCTCGCGCCCGACCAGAAGCGCCTGCTCGATCGGGTGCATCTCGGCCTCGTGCGCAGCGGCGCGCGCCTCGCCCCGGCCGAGCGCGAGCGGATGAGCGCCATCTCCGAGCGCCTCGCCGTGCTGCACACCGAGTTCGGCCAGAACGTGCTGCACGACGAGAAGGTCTGGCAGCTGCCCCTCGCGGACGCCGACCTCGACGGCCTGCCCGACTTCGTGCGCGCCGGCGCCCGCCAGGCCGCCGTCGATCGCGGTGCTGACGGTCATCTCCTGACCCTGTCGCGTTCCGAGGTCGATCCTTTCCTGACATTCTCCACCCGCCGCGACCTGCGCCAGACCGTCTGGCGCGCCTGGACCGACCGCGGCGCCAACGACGGCGCTCACGACAATCGCGCGCTGATCCCGGAGATCCTGTCCCTCCGCCGCGAGCGGGCGCGATTGCTGGGCTATGAGGACTATGCCGCCTTCCGGCTCGCCGACACGATGGCCGCCACCCCCGAGGCCGCCCAGGCGCTGCTCGACGAGGTCTGGCGGCCGGCGACGCGAAAGGCGCAAGCCGAGCGTGACCGCCTGCTCGAGGCGGCGCGCGCCGAAGGCTTCGACGGCGTCCTCGAGGCCTGGGACTGGCGCCATTACGCCGAGAAGGTCAGACGCGCCGACTATGCGATCGACGAGGCGGAGCTGAAGCCCTACTTCGAGCTGGGCAACGTCCAGGCCGCCGCATTCGCGACCGCCAGGCGCCTGTTCGGGATCGAGCTCGAGCGCCGGCCCGATATCCCGACCTACCATCCGGACGTCGCCGCCTACGAGGTCAGGGACGCGAACGGCCATGTCGGCGTGTTCCTCGTCGATCACCTGGCGCGTGCCGGCAAGCGCTCCGGCGCCTGGATGAGCAGCTACCGCGATCAGGAGACGCTCGACGGCGCCGTCCCGCCGGTCATCGTCAACAACAACAACTTCGCGCGCTCCGAGCCGACCCTGCTCAGCTTCGACGACGCCGAGACGCTGTTCCACGAATTCGGCCACGCCCTGCACGGCCTGCTCAGTCGGGTGCGCTACCCCTCGCAGTCCGGCACCAGCGTCCGTCAGGACTTCGTCGAACTGCCCTCGCAGATCTACGAGCACTGGCTCGCCCTGCCCGAGACCCTGCGCCGCCATGCCCTGCATCACCAGACCGGCGAGGCGATTCCCGACGCGCTGGTCACCAGGCTGCTCGCCGCGCGCGGATTCAACCAGGGATTCGGAACCGTCGAATACACCGCTTCCGCCCTGATCGATCTGGCGCTGCATCGTCACCCCGAACCCGAGACGATCGACATCGAAGCCTTCGAACGCGACGTATGCCGGCGGGTCGGCATGCCGCGCGAGATCGGGCTGCGTCACCGGCCGCCGCATTTCCAGCACCTGTTCGCCGGCGGCTTCTACGCCGCCGGCTACTACTCCTATCTCTGGTCCGAGGTCCTCGATGCCGACGGCTTCGAGGCCTTCACCGAGGCCGGCGATCCCTTCGACCCCGCCGTCGCCCCCCCCCGGCCCCCCCCGCAAGCCCCCCGCGCCACCCCCCCAACCAAGGGGGTCAACCTCCCGGTCCCGGGC
>CAXTUK010000125.1:0-7264 GCA_964247395.1 uncultured Acetobacteraceae bacterium | reverse complement strand
GTGTCGACGAACACCTTGAGTTGACTGTCCTTGGCGCGCGACATGATCCCGCCTGCGAGCTGCTTGAGCATGCCCTTGACCACCTGGTGGTAGTCGCGCCCCTGGGCGTACACGGAGATCGCACCGCGGTCCGGACGCGCGAGGATGGCGAGCGGGTCGGCCTCCGGAGCATAGGACAGGCCGAGCGAGATGATGCTGACCGCGTCGGGCCACAAGGTGCGCGGAACGGCGCGTTCATCCGAACGCCGCGCCAGCCAATCCATTTCGCCATGCCGGCCGGCGGACAGGAAGTCCACCAGGCGTTGCCGCGCGGTCTCGCCGAGTGAAGCGGGCGCGAAGCCGATCGCGTCGAAACCGATCGCCAGCGCGCGCTCGCGGATGAAGTCCTCGATGCTAGCCACGGCCGCGATACGGCGGCACGTCCTGGGAGGGAACCCAGACACCCGCAGGCGCCTCGCCGGTTTGCCAGAACACGTCGATCGGGATGCCGCCGCGCGGATACCAGTAGGCGCCGATGCGCAGCCAGCGCGGCGCGAGCACATCCGCCAGACGCAACGCGATCGAGACCGAGCAGTCTTCGTGGAACGCGCCGTGATTGCGAAAACTGGTGAGATACAGCTTGAGCGACTTGCTCTCGACAATGAATTGGTCGGGCACGTAGTCGATTACCAGGTGGGCAAAATCGGGCTGGCCGGTCATCGGACACAGCGAGGTGAATTCAGGTGCCGTGAACCGCGTCACGTAGGGTCGGCCGGGGTGCGGGTTGCGCACGCGTTCGAGCCTTGCCTGGTCGGGACTGGCGGGCGCCGACACCGCACGGCCGAGCTGGGTCAGTTCATCGGTGTCGCTCACGGCGGATCTCCTCGTCGCCAGCCGGCGCGCAGCGCCGCCGCATGCCCGGCCAGGCGGCGGTCCTCGATCGCGTCGCGCAGGCCGGCCATCAGGCGCGCGTAGTAGGTCAGATTGTGCCAAGTGAGCAGCATCGGGCCGAGCATTTCGCCAGTGCGGAACAGGTGATGCAGGTAGGCGCGCGAGTGGCGCGAACAAGCGGGGCACGGGCAGCCGGCCTCGAGCGGCTGATCGGCAGCGGCGTGGCGCGCGTTGCGCAGGTTGAGCGTGCCTTCGGGAACGAAGCCGCGCGCGGTGCGGCCCGCGCGCGTCGGCATGACGCAGTCGAACATGTCGAGGCCTCGCATGATCGCGCCGAGCAGGGCGCCGGGCGCGCCGACCCCCATCAGGTAGCGCGGCGCCTCCTGCGGCATAAGCGGGACGGTGGCGTCGAGCGTCTCGAACATCGCCGCCTGGCCCTCGCCCACAGCGAGACCGCCGATCGCGCAGCCTTCGAACCCGATCGCGGCCAGCGCGCCCACGCTCTCGGCGCGGAGCCCTGGGTAGATGCCGCCTTGCACGATCCCGAACTGGCCGTACCCGGGGCGCGCCACGAACGCCTCGCGCGACCGACGCGCCCAGCGCATCGAGCGCCGCATGGACGAGGCCGCTTCCGCCTCGGTCGCCGGATAGGGCGTGCATTCGTCGAACGCCATGGTGATCGTGGCGTCCAGCGCGTGCTGGATCGCGGTCGAGTTCTCGGCGGTCAGGCGATACGCCGTGCCGTCGATATGCGAGCTGAACGTCACCCCGTCCTCGTCCATCGTCCGCATGCCTGCGAGCGACATCACCTGGAACCCGCCGCTGTCGGTCAGGATCGGACCGGGCCAGTCCATGAACCGGTGCAGGCCGCCGAGCGACGCGATCCGGTCCGCTCCTGGGCGCAGCATCAGATGATAAGTGTTGGCGAGCACCACCGAGGCACCCGTCGTGCGGACGGCGTCGGCGGTCATCGCCTTGACGGTCGCCGCGGTGCCGACGGGCATGAAGACCGGCGTGCGCACCTCGCCATGCGCGGTGACGAGAGTGCCGGCGCGCGCGGCGCCGTCGGCTTGCGATGCGCGCCACGCGATGGTCAACGAGCGCGCTCCAGCAGGCAGGCGTCGCCGTAGGAGTAGAACCGGTAGCCCGACGCGATCGCGTGGGCGTAGGCACGCTTCATCCGCTCGATGCCGGCGAAGGCGCAGACCAGCATGAACAGGGTCGAGCGCGGCAGGTGGAAGTTGGTCAGCAGCAGGTCGACCACCCGGAACTCGTGGCCGGGCAGGACGAACAGCGACGTCTCGCCGCGAAAGGGGCCAATTTGACCTCCGCCTGTCGCGGCGGTCTCGAGCAGCCTCAGGCTGGTGGTGCCGACGGCGACGACCCGGCCGCCGCACCGCCGCGTCTCGGCGACGGCCCTGGCCGTTGCGACGCCGATCAGGCCGCGTTCGGCATGGATCGCGTGCGACGCAACGTCGCCCGAGCGCATCGGCAGGAAGGTGCCGGCGCCGACATGCAGCGTCACCGCGGCCAGGCGCACGCCGCACGCGGCGAGCGAGGCGAGCAGCGCCGGCGTGAAATGCAGCCCCGCCGTGGGCGCCGCGACGGCGCCGTCATGGCGCGCGAACGCGGTCTGGTAGTCGGTGGCGTCCGCCCCGGTCGGACCGTCGGGCCGGTCGATGTAGGGCGGTAGCGCGAGCCGGCCGGCCTCGGCGAGGGCGGCGTCGAACGCGGCGCCTTCGCGATCGAAGCGCAGGACGACGGCGCCCCCTTCTTCGGTCCGGACGATCTCGGCCCGCATCGCGGTGCCGTCGATGACGAGCGCGTCGCCGGCCTTGAGCCTGCGGGCGTTGCGGGCGAGCGCACGCCAGACGCCGCCGCCGAGCGGCGCATCGAGGGTGAGCCCGACCCGGGCAGTACCCGCCTGCCGGGTCGCCGCCAGTTGCGCCGGGATCACCCTGGTGTCGTTGACGACGAGCAGGTCGCCCGGCGACAGCAGGTTCGGCAGATCACGGACCACGCGGTCGGGCGCCGGCAGATGCGGTGCCAGAAGACGCGCGGCGTCGCGTGGCCGGGCGGGATGCTGCGCGACCAGTTCCTGAGGCAGCGCGAAATCGAACTCGGAGGCGAGCATCGGCGATCCTCTAGCCCGCGTGCGCGGCGGAGGCGAGTTCCGCGCGGGAAACCCTCGATGGGCGCCGCTCGAACGTGCTGTAGTCGCAAAAAGCAAGTGGGGTTCGCCATGCAACAGGCTCGATCGACATCGGCCGGACTAGCGCAGCCAGGGCATGCGTTGCCGGCGGTGCGGCCGCTCGAAATGCGTGATCTCGGCCAGGTGCTCGCCGCCGGCTGGGCGGATTTCCGCGCCGCGCCGACGCAGCTCTTCTTCCTGTGTTTCCTCTACCCGCTCGCCGCCCTGGTGTTCGGCCGGATCGCAGCCGACGACGGTCTGTTTCCGCTGCTCTATCCGGTCGCGTCGGGGTTCGCCTTGGTCGGGCCGCTGGCGGCCGTCGGACTGTACGAGATCAGCCGCCGCCGCGAGCAGCGTCTCGACGCCAACTGGCGGCACGTCTTCGACGTCCTGCGCGAGCCGGGTTTCGCGTCGGTGGCGATCCTCGGCGCCGGTCTGGTCGTCCTGTTCGTCGTTTGGGTCGCGATCGCGCAGGCGATCTACGGGGTGACGCTCGGCCGGGCGCCCTATACCGCCATGGGTGATTTCGGCGCGCGCCTGTTCGGGACGGCGGCGGGCTGGACGCTGATCGTGGTGGGCAACCTGGCCGGCCTCGCGTTCGCGGCCGTCGCCATGGCGCTGTCGGTGTTCTCGATCCCGATGGCGCTCGACCGGGCGACGATGCCGGGCGCCGCGGTCCGCGCGTCGGTCGCCGCCGTCAGGCGCAGTCCGCTCGTCATGGCGGTCTGGGGACTGATCGTGGGCGCGCTGCTGTTGCTGGGATCGATCCCGGCCTTCATCGGGTTGGCGGTGGTGATGCCGGTGCTCGGCCACGCGACGTGGCATCTCTATCGCCGCGCGATCGCCTGAGCCTGGCGCGGATCGTGGCAAAGCTGGCAATCAACCTGCGCGGCCTGTTTGCGACCCAGGTGGCCGCGGTGGAACTGCCGGATGCCTCCACGCGCAATGCCGAGCTGCGCGAGCTTATCCTGCGACGCCGCGAGACGACTAAGGGCGAACGGGCCTCCAATGCCGGCGGGTGGCATTCGGACCGCGACATCGCCGCGTGGGGCGGCCCGCACGCCATCGAGATCCTGATGATCGCCAGGCAGCTCGCCAGCCAGCTCACCGTCGACCGGGCCGGCAGCCGGATCAACCCGGCCTGGGTCCTGCAGGCCTGGGCGAACGTGAACGGGCCGGGCGACGGCAATATCTGCCACTATCATCCGGGCGCCTACTGGTCGGGCACCTACTATGTCGATGACGGCGGCTGCGCGTCCGATCCGTCGCTCGGCGGCGAGTTCGAGATGCTCGATCCGCGCGGACCGACGCCCGGCATGTATGCGCCGTCGTTCCGGACGACCGGCGACGAGAGCGCTGGGAGCGGCGAGACGATCCTGCCACGCCCAGGCCTGCTGTTCCTGTTCCCGTCCTGGCTGCAGCATCAGGTGCGCACCTATCGCGGCGAACGGCTGCGCGTGTCGATCGCCTTCAATCTGGGCACATGAGCAGCGAGTCGCAGCGGACCAGCGCGCGCCGTCAGGCCGAGATGATGACGCTGGCGCGCGAGGTCGGCCGGCTGTCGGTCGACGAACTCGCCAGCCGGTTCGCGGTCACGCCGCAAACCATCAGGCGCGACCTCAACGAGCTATGCGACAGAAGCGTGCTGACCCGCGTGCATGGCGGCGCGATCATCGCCTCATCGGTCGAGAACCTCGCCTACGAGGCGCGCAAGCTGGTGGCAGGCGAGCAGAAGCGGCTGATCGGCCAAGCCGCGGCGGCGCTGATCCCCGACAACTCGTCGCTGTTCATCAATCTGGGCACCACCACCGAGGAGGTGGCGCGCGCGCTCTCGGGGCGCACCGGACTGCTCGTGGTCACCAACAATATCAATGTCGCGACCGAGCTCTACAGGAACCGGTCGATCGACGTCGTGGTAGCGGGCGGCGACATCCGGCCGAGCGATGGCGGCATCGTGGGACACATGGCGGTCGAGCTGATCCGCCATTACCGGGTCGATCTCGCGGTGATCGGCACCTCGGCGATCGACGAGGCGGGCGCGCTGCTCGACTATGACGTGCGCGAGGTCCAGGTGTCGCGCGCGATCATGGAGAACGCGCGAAAGGTGATGCTGGTAGCCGACGCGAGCAAGTTCGCGCGCCGCGCCCCGGTGCGAGTCGCGAGCCTCGCCGAGATCGATCTGATGGTCACCGACCGTCTGCCATCACCGGCAATGGCCGATCTCTGCCGATTGCACGAGGTCGAGGTGATCGAGGTCGGTGGCCTGATCGAAGAAAGCGAGGTTTGATCGCTTGAAAGTTCCTTTCGTTCGTGCGCTGATAGAAAACGAAAGCGCTCGTCCGAAGCGTTCCTGCCCGGGAGCCGATCGCCGGTGGATATCGCAGCCGACCCCGAGGTCTTCGACATCGCCATCATCGGCGGCGGGGTAAATGGTTGCGGCATCGCGCGCGACGCGGCGGGGCGCGGCTGGCGGGTGTTCCTGTGCGACAAGCGCGATCTGGGGGCCGGCACATCGAGCGCCTCGACCAAGCTGATCCACGGCGGTTTACGCTACCTCGAATACCACGAGTTCCGCCTGGTGCGCGAGGCGCTGACCGAGCGCGAGGTGCTGTGGCGGGTGGCGCCGCACATCGTCTGGCCGCTGCGGTTCGTGCTGCCGTTCCACCGCAACATGCGTCCGGCCTGGCTGCTTCGTCTCGGTCTGCTGATCTACGACAATATCGGCGGCCGCAAGAAGCTGCCGCCGACGCGCACCGTGCGCCTCGACCGCGATCCGCTGGGCGCTCCGCTGAAGCCGGAGTTCCGGCGCGGGTTCGAGTATTCGGATTGCTGGGTGGAGGATTCGCGCCTCGTGGTGCTGAACGCGATGTCGGCGGCCGAGAACGGCGCGGTCATCGCACCAAGGCGCGCCTGCGTGTCGGCCGAACGTGCGGGCCGCCTATGGGAGATCACCACGCGCGACGAGGAGAGCGGTGAAGTCCGACGGATTCGCGCTCACACCCTCGTCAATGCGGCCGGCCCCTGGGTCGGCGAGGTCGGCGAACAAGTGATCCGCAGCAACACGCGCGCGCCGGTCCGTCTCGTCCAGGGCAGCCATGTCGTGGTGCCGCGCCTGTATGCGCATAATGGCTGCTACATCTTCCAGAACGCCGACAAGCGGATCTTCTTCGTCATCCCCTACGAGACCGACTTCACGCTGATCGGCACCACCGACCTCGACTACAAGGGCGATCCGGCGCTGGTGGCGGCGTCGGTGGACGAGATCGCTTATCTGTGCCGCTCGGCGAGCGAATACTTGCGAACGCCGGTGACGCCGGACATGGTGGTCTGGACCTATTCCGGCGTCCGACCGTTGCACGACGAGGGGGAGGGTGCGGCGCAGGCGGCAACGCGCGACTACGTGCTGACGCTGGACGCGCCGCGTGGAGGTGCGGCCCTGATGTCGGTCTTCGGCGGCAAGATCACGACCTTCCGCAAGCTTGCCGAGACGGCTCTCAAGCAGCTGGCGCCGCATTTGCCCGAGGTTGCCGGCCATAAGGCCGGCTGGACCGGCCGGGAGCCGCTGCCGGGCGGCAACTTCCCGATGCAGGATTTCGACGGCGAGGTCGGGCGGGTGATGCGTCGTTACGAGTTCCTGCCCGCTTCCCTGGCGCGGCGCCTGGTGCGCGCATACGGTACGCGTGCGCGCATGCTGGTGGGCGACGCCGACAGCCTGCAGGCGCTCGGTCATGATTACGGAGCCGGCCTGACGGAGGCGGAATTGCGCTACCTGGTTCGCCATGAGTGGGTCCGGCGCGCCGAGGACGTCGTCTGGCGCCGCAGCAAGCTCGGGTTGCGGCTGACCAAGGATCAGATCGCCGCGATTGATGCGGCGCTCGCTCCCATGGTGGTCCGGGAGCTCGCCGCGTGAGCTTGGTGCTCGAACGGGTTGGCCTGCAGGTCGGCGCCGATCCGGTCATCAGCGGCGTCTCGCTCGAGCTGGAGCGCGGCACGATGAACGTGCTGCTCGGACCGACGCTCGCCGGCAAGACTACGCTGATGCGGCTGATGGCAGGGCTCGACCGGCCGACAGCCGGGCGCCTGCTGCTCGACGGAGACGACTTGGCGCATGTCCCGGTCCGGCGCCGGTCGGTCGCGATGGTCTATCAGCAGTTCGTCAATTATCCGTCGCTGACGGTCTATGAGAACATCGCCTCGCCGCTC
>CAXTUK010000124.1:0-7280 GCA_964247395.1 uncultured Acetobacteraceae bacterium | reverse complement strand
CTCGGCGACTGGGACCGCAAGCTCGACGCGATCGCGCGCGACGCGATCGGGCGCGACCTGCGCTGCATCGCCGGCACGCCGAGCTGGCTGCTGCTGCTGTTCGACCGGCTGCTCGCGCAGCGAGCCGCCGCCGATCTCGCGTCGCTGTTCCCGGCCCTCGAGCTCGTCATTCATGGCGGGGTCGGCTTCGCGCCGTACCGTGCACGCTTTCGACGGCTGCTCGGGAGCGCGCGGACCAAGGAGGTCTATCCGGCCAGCGAGGGCTTCATCGCCTACGAGGAAGGCGCCGGCCGATCGCTGCGACTGCTGGTCGACAACGGGCTGTTCTTCGAGTTCGTGCCGCCCGACGAACTCGGGGCCGCCGCGCCCACCCGGCATTGGCTCGGCAATGCCGAGATCAGCCGCGACTACGCGCTCGTGCTGACCACGAACGCGGGACTGTTCGGCTACGTCCTCGGCGACGTGGTGAGACTGACCAGCCGACGCCCCGCCATGATCACGATCACCGGGCGCACAACGCAGATGCTCTCGGCGTTCGGCGAGCATCTGAGCGCCGGCGAGCTCGACCGCGCCATCGAGGCGGCCGGCCGCGATGCCGGCCTGTCCATCACCGACTACACGGCAGTCGCCGTGCATCCCGACGGGACCGATGCGCGCGGCGGCCACCGATTCGTGGTCGAATGCGAGGGCGGCGCGATGCCGGACCTGGTCCGCTTCGGCGCGATGCTCGAGCGGGTGCTCGCGGACGGGAACGACGACTACGCGGCGCACCGCGCCGGCGGCAGGGGGCTGCGGCCGACCGAGATCCGGTTCGTCCCCGCGGGCCGGTTCGCGTCGTGGATGCGCGCGCGCGGCAGGCTCGGCGGCCAGAACAAGGTGCCGCGGGTGCTGGACGACCCGGCGCTGCTGGCGATGCTTGAGGGAGAGTGACCGATGAGCGACGACCTGCCCGACCGGCTGTCGACCAACCCGAACAGCCTGCATCACGACGCGGCCTTGCTGGAGCGAGGCATCGGCATCCGCTTCAACGGCGCCGAGAAGACCAACGTCGAGGAATACTGCGTCAGCGAGGGATGGGTGCGGGTCGCCGTTGGCACGACGATGAGACGCGACGGCACGCCGATGACGATCAAGCTGAGCGGAACGGTGGAACCCTACGTCAAGGAACCGAGCTGAGGAGCGATCAGGGCTCGAGGGCTGTGACTCTATTGAACAATGGGCCAACGTGAGCACTGCGCGGCGTCGTGGCGAAAGCGCGACGGAAGGCGTGACCGAACGCGCTCTGCGATGCGTAGCCGACGCTCATGGCAACGCGCGCTACGTTGGCCTCGTCTTGATCGAGCATCGCGCGAGCCCGCGCCAGCCGCCAGGATCGAACGTAGGCGAGCGGCGATTGACCCACCATCCGCGTGAAAAGATCGGAGAACGCCGAACGCGACATGCCTGCTTCCGCGGCAAGCCGTGCCACCGTCCAAGGCTCAGCGATATCGTCGTGGACGACAGCGAGCACCCGGCCCAGACGGGGATCGGCGAGCGCTCCCAACCAGCCAGCGGGCGCCGCGCCACCTGCGCATGCGCGGATCGCCTCCACAAGCAAGACCTCGGCGAGACGGACGGCAACCGCCCCTGATCCGATCTCGGTGCGCGTCATTTCGGTGTCAAGCAACGCGAGCACCGCCGTGACGCTCGCCGCACTGTCGGACGAGCGCGGCACTACCGCGAAGGCGGGTATCATGTCGAGCAGGAAGCCGGCATTCTGGCGTGCAAGCGCGATCCCGCCGCCGAGCATCACCGTATCGTCGCCGCCGAGCCGCAGCGGGTCGCGCGTCGCGCCATCGATGAAAGCCATGCCGTCGGCCGCCGGGATCTCGGGACCGCTGGCGACAGTGAAAGCGGTCGACCCGATCAGGCAGACGCCGCCGGCCGAGAGGCACTCGCATCCCCGACTGGGTGTTTTGATCCAGCACATTCCCTTCACGATGGCGATGAACTTGAGACGGTCGCGCATGGGAAACGCGAGCGACCAGTCGCCTGCTGCCTCGAGCCGTTTCGGGCGAGTGGCACGCGCATCGAGCACGGCGAGCACGTCGGACAGCGAGTCGAGCACAGGCTTGGACGATCGCGACAAAACCATGGTCGCCCGAGCATAGCTCATCTCCCTCTGACGCCTAGGCTTCGGCCCGAAGGAGAAGCGACATGGCCGACACGAACAAGGTGATCGTGATCACAGGTGCGAGCAGCGGCATCGGGCGCGCAACCGCGCAGCTGCTTGCCAATCGCGACTACGCGGTGGTGCTTGGCGCGCGGCGCGAGGAAGTCCTCGTCGCGCTGGCTTCCGAGCTGAACGGTGCGGGAGGACAGGCGGCGTATCACGTGACCGACGTCACGCGGCGCACCGATCTCGAGACGCTGGTGGGGTATGCGGTCGAACGCTTCGGTCGGCTCGACGCGATCGTCAACAACGCCGGAATCGGCCCGATCTCGCGCCTCGACGCGCTGCGCGTCGAGGATTGGGACGCGATGATCGACGTGAACCTGCGCGGCACCCTCTACGGCATCGCCGCCGCGTTGCCGGTGTTCGCGCGACAGGGTCATGGCCACGTCATCAACGTGATCTCCACTTCCGGCCTGAAGATCCTGCCGACCCAGGGCGTCTACGCCGCGACGAAGAATGCCGTGCGTACGGTGACGGAAGCGCTGCGGCAGGAAGCGGGGCCGAACCTGCGCGTGACCGAGGTGTCCCCAGGGGTGATCGCCACGAATTTCGCGAGTTCCATGACCGATCAGCGGGCAAGGGCGGCGGCCGAAGAGCGATTGAAGGGTATCGCAATCCCCCCGGACGCTATCGCGCGCGGCATCCTCTTTGCGCTCGAGCAGCCGCCCGAAGTGGATGTCGGCAGCATCGTCATCCGGCCGACCGCACAGGGCTGAGTGGTCTCCGGCGCGACATGCCTGACGGAGCTCGGGCGTTGGCTTTCGATACATGCACGGTCTCGGAGCAACGATCGCGCTCCGGGTCCCCGGACCCGCCTGGCATCTACTGGAACGCCGCGAGAAGCCCGTCGGCTTCCGCGAACAGCTCGGGCGGCACATTGCGGCCCGAGGCGGCGACGTTCTCGTCGACCTGCTCGGGGCGTGACGCGCCGATGATCGCGGAGGCGACGTTGGGCTGGCGCAGCACCCAGGCGAGTGCGAACTGGGTGAGCGTCATTCCGGCCCGTTCGGCGATCGCCTTGATCTGCTGCACCGCTTCCAGCACCGGACGTTCCAGCCACTGGCGGCGGAAATGCATGTTCATGCTGTCCTGCGCGGCCCGGCTGTCGACCGGGATGTCCGCGCCTGGCTGATACTTCCCGGTCAGCACGCCCTGGGCGAGCGGCGACCAGACGATCTGCGAGATGCGGTTCTTGGCGCAGAGCGGCAGCAGGTTGGTTTCGGGATGGCGCCACAGCATCGAGTATTGCGGCTGGCTGGAGACGAAGCGAACGACGTTCGGCAGGGCGGCGGCCTCTGCCACCATGTCGACAGGCCATTCTGAGAAGCCGACATGCCGCGCCTTGCCTGCGCGGACCACGTCGGTCAACGCCTGCATGGTCTCTTCGAGCGGCGTCGCCTCGTCGTAGCGGTGGCACTGGTAGAGGTCGACATGGTCGGTGCGCAGACGCGCGAGCGAGGCGTCGATCTGCTTGAGGATCTGGGCGCGCGACAGGCCGCGGTCGGTGTCGCTCATTGGAAAGAAGACCTTCGTCGCCAGGACGTAGCTGTCGCGCGCCATGCCCGACAGCGCTTCGCCGAGCACGGTCTCGGCGGCGCCGCGTCCGTAGACGTTGGCGGTGTCGATGAAGTTGATGCCCACGTCGAAGGCGCGATGGATGCAGGCGATCGCCCGCTCGCGCTCGACGCCGCCCGACGTCGTGAGCCAGGTCCCGAACGAGATCTCGGAGACCTGGAGATCGGAACTGCCGAGCTGGCGCGTTCGCATCATCGGCCCGCTGGTTGGACGAGCTTGAACTCGCCCTCGAGCCGGAGCGTCACGTTGTCCGCGACCAGCGGTACGTATTGCGAGATCCCGAACGTCGAGCGCCGGACGATCGAGGCGCCGTCGAAGCCGACCGTGTATTGCTTGTCGACCGGATCGACGCCCGCGTTGTTGAAGGTCGCGCTGATCACGATCGGGAACGTCTTGCCGTGCATCGTCAGGTCGCCGTCGATGCGCGCGGTTTGCGGCCCGTTGATCGTGACCTTGGTCGACCTGAACGACGCCTGAGGGAATTTCTTGCTGTCGAACCAGCCTTCGCCGACCAGCTCGGAGTTCAGCTTGGGATTGAGGGCGTCGACGCTCGAGGTGTCGACCGTCGCGGTCAGCGCGATCTTCGAGACGTCCTTCGGATCGAGCACCAGGTCGGCGGCGACACCGCCGAACAGTCCCATGTAGGTCGAGAAGCCCAGATGGTTGACCGACCAGGTGATCTTGCCGTGCGCCGGATCGAGCCTGTAGTGCCCGGGCTTCACCTCGAGCGACTTGGCGGCGAGGGTGACGCCGGGAGCAATCGAGTTGGGGCTCGAAGCCGCCGCCGCGGGTGCTGCTTTCGGAGCCGAAGGAGCGGCAGGAGGTGTGGAAGCGGGCGGTGTCGTCGCGGGCGGCGCGGAGGTGTGCGGACTGACGGTCGTGGTCTGCCCGAACGCGAGGAAGGACGCGCCGCAAAGGAGGGCGGCCGTGACGATGATCCTGTTCAAGCCTGGTCTCCTCGCGCTTCGTTTCGACGGGCCGCTCACACGACAGCGGATGCAATGGTGGTGCCCCGTTCCGGGTTCCATCCCTATTGGGCTTGCGCGCTCGCTTCGCTCCTCGTTGCGCCGACGCGCTGGGCGAGTGAGGCAGCCATGAAGTCGTCGAGCGCCCCGTCGAGCACCGCGTCGGGATTGCCACGCTCGACGCCGGTCCGCAGATCCTTCACCAGCTGGTAGGGCGCCAGCACGTAGGAGCGGATCTGGTGACCCCAGCCGATATCGGTCTTGGCGGCCTCGTCGGCGGCGGAGGCGGCCTCCCGCTTCTGCAGCTCGACCTCGTAGAGCCGCGCCTTGAGCATGCCCATCGCGGTCGCTCGGTTGCGGTGCTGCGACCGGTCGGTCTGGCAGGCGACGATGATGCCGGACGGGACGTGGGTGATCCGGATCGCGCTCTCGGTCTTGTTGACGTGCTGGCCGCCGGCGCCCGAGGCGCGGAACGTGTCGACCTTCAGGTCGGCCTCGCTGACCTCGATCTCGATGCTGTCGTCGACCACCGGATAGACCCAGACGCTGGCGAAGCTGGTCTGCCGACGGGCGGCGGCGTCGAACGGCGAGATGCGGACCAGTCGGTGCACGCCCGCCTCGGTCTTCAGCCAGCCATAGGCGTTCGCACCGGTGACCTGCATCGTGACCGACTTCAGCCCGGCCTGCTCGCCCTCGGAGGCTTCCATGATCGCGATCCTGTAGCCGTGCGCCTCCGACCAGCGGGTATACATCCGGAGCAGCATCTCGGCCCAGTCCTGGGCTTCGGTTCCGCCGGCGCCGGCGTTGACCTCGACGAAGCAGTCGTTCGCATCCGCCTCGCCCGACAGCAGGCTCTCGAGCTCGCGCCGCTTGGCGTCGTCGGCGATCCGCCGGAGCGCTTCCACGCCGTCGGCGACCATCGCCGCGTCGCCTTCCTCCTCCGCCATCGATAAGAGCTCGAGCGTGTCGTCGAGTTCGCGCTCCATCGCGACCACGCCCTCGGTCCCGGCCGCGATCTGGTTGCGCTCACGCATCACCTTCTGCGCGGCGGAGGCGTCGTTCCAGAGGTCGGGGTCTCCGGCCCGGTGGTTCAGCTCGTCGAGGCGGGAGATGGCGGCATCCCAGTCAAAGATGCCTCCTCAGCAGCGCCAGCGACTGCTTGATCTGCTCGTGAAGGGCGTCGGTCTCGGCTGACATGAGCCGTCAATAGACGCCGCCCACGCCGATGTCACTCCCGGCCGCACTCGTTCGCGGCGGCGGCGCGGAGGGTGGATGCGCGGCGTCCGCGCTCGACGCCGCGATCGTTCCGCCACCGGTCTCGGGCGGCGGGATGTTGGCGTCGACCTCGGCGCCCGTGTCCTCCGGACCCAGCGTCATGCTGTTGGCGTCGACCGCGGCGCCGGCGCCGAGGCCGTTGCTCTGGCCGGGCACCTGCCCGTCCTTGAACGCATCGACCGTGGTGCCCATGCCGGTGTTGTAGCGGCTGAGCGTGATCCCGTCCGGCACCCGGAACTGCAGCACCGGACTGTCGCCGAGCGCGCCCTTCATCATCTCGTTCCAGACCGGCGCCGCGACCGCGCCGCCGGTCTCCTTGTCGCCGAGCGAATCCGGCTGGTCGAAGCCGACCCAGACGGCGGTCACCAGGTTGGGCGTGAAGCCCACGAACCAGGCGTCGTTGAAATCCTGGCTGGTGCCGGTCTTGCCGGCAATCGGCCGATCGATGCCGATCGCGGCCGGCGTTCCGGTGCCGCGCTTGACCACGTCCTCCATCATCTGCACGACCTGGAAGTCGCTGGCCGGATCGGCGATCTGCTTGCGATCGTCGACGAAGCCGGGCGGCTTGCCCGGGTCGTCGCCTGGGGCGAGCGCGAAGCCGCCCGGCTGCCAGATCACGTGACCGTCCCGGTCCTCGACGCTGTCGATCAGCGACGGCACCACCTCGCGGCCGTTCTCGGCCAGCGAGGCATACGCGCCGGCCTCGCGCAGCACCGTCGTGTCGACCGCGCCGAGGGCGGCCGGCAGCACGTGCGGCATCGCGTCGACCTCGTGGAAGGCGATCGCGGTGTCGGCGACCGCGGTCATGCCGATGTGCGAGGCGAGCCGGATGGTGACGAGGTTGAGGCTCTGGCGCAGCGCGTCGTGCAGCGCGGTCATGCCGTTGTAGTCCATCTCGTAGTTCTCGGGCCGCCAGTTGCCCATCGAGAACGGCCCGTCGAGGAATTGCTGGCTCGGCGAGATCCCCCGCTCCATCGCGGCCAGATAGACGAACGGCTTGAACGACGAACCGGGCTGGCGCTGCGCCTGGGTGGCCCGGTTGAACTGGCTGTTCTCCGTCGACCAGCCGCCGACCATCGCCAGCACGCGGCCGCTGGTCGGGTCGAGGGTGACGAGTGCGCCCTCGACCTTCGGCACCTGCCGAAGCACCACCCGCTCGCCGGGATGGCCGGCGTCGGTGAGCTCGACCATCACCACGTCGCCTGGGCGAACGATGTCGGCCATCCCGGCGAGCGGGTGGTGCTTCGGCA
>CAXTUK010000123.1:0-7285 GCA_964247395.1 uncultured Acetobacteraceae bacterium | reverse complement strand
GGGCCCCACCCGCCTCGCGCTTGGCAGCGGGGGCGCGCGGGCGCGGGTGGCGACGTTGCCGCGCGGCGTCTCGATCGCCGACGACCGCGCCGGCCTGCTCCTCAGTCCCGCGCACATGCACGTCTATGTCGACGACCGGCGTGTCGAGGGGACCCGATGAACGGCAGGCCGGTGCACAATCGCGGCTGGCTGTTCGTATTGCCGGTGCTGGCGCTGGTGATGTTCTCGGCGCTGATCCCGGTGATGACGGTGGTGAACTACTCGGTCCAGGATTCGATGGGCCAGAACAACTTCTTCTGGAACGGCGCGCAGTGGTTCCAGAACCTGCTCGATCCGACCACCGACATCGGCGCCCGTTTCGCGGGGGCGATCATCCGCAATTTCGGCTTCTCGTTCGCCATCCTGCTGATCGAGGTGCCGCTCGGCATCGGGGTGGCGCTGTGCATTCCCAAGCACGGCTGGAAGGTGGGCGCGGTGCTCGTCGTCCTCGCCCTGCCGCTGCTGATCCCCTGGAACGTGGTCGGCACCATCTGGCTGATCTTCGCGCGCCAGGATATCGGCCTGTTCGGCGCGGTGCTGAACGGCATCGGCCTGCACTACAACGACACCCAGGATCCGACGTCGGCCTGGTGCACGATCGTGATCATGGATGTGTGGCACTGGACATCGATGGTCGCACTGCTCTGCTACGCCGGGCTGAAGGCGATCCCCGATGCCTTCTATCAGGCGGCCCGGATCGACGGGGCCAGCCGCTGGTCGGTGTTCGTCAACATCGAGCTGCCGAAGCTGCGCAAGGTGCTGATCATCGCCATGCTGCTCCGGTTCATCCAGAGTTTCCTGATCTACACCGAGCCGTTCATCGTGACCGGCGGCGGACCGGGAGAGGCGACCAGCTTCCTGTCGGTAGACCTGGTCAAGCTGGCGCTCGGACAGGTCGATCTCGGCAATGCGGCCGCGATGTCGCTGACCTATTACCTGATTACGCTGACCGTCTGCTGGGTGTTCTTCACCTATACCACGCATGCCGACCAGAGGAGCGACGCGTGAGAAGCGGGATGGGTCGGCCGCTCGGCATGATCGCCTATCTGGTCGTGCTGATGCTGCCGATCTACTGGCTGATCAACATGAGCCTCAAGAGCAACTTCGAGATCAACGCCGGCCTGACGCTGTGGCCGCACGCGCCCACGCTGTCGCACTACCGGCACATCTTCGAGGACCCGACCTGGTCGCGCGGCTTCCTGCACTCGATCAGCTATGTCGCGATCAACACGGTCATCTCGGTCATCATGGCCCTCCCCGCCGCCTACGCCTTCAGCCGCTACCGGTTCGTGGGCGACAAGCACCTGTTCTTCTGGCTGCTGTCCAACCTGATGGCACCCCCGGCAGTGTTCGCGTTGCCGTTTTTCAATCTCTATTCCTCGATCGGCCTGTTCGATACGGTGTGGGCTGTCGCGCTCGCGCACTGTCTTTTCAACGTGCCGCTCGCGGTCTGGATCCTCGAAGGCTTCATCTCCGGCGTGCCGCGCGAGATCGACGAGACGGCCGCGCTCGATGGCTACTCGTTCCCGCGCTTCTTCGTGCGCATCTTCATCCCGCTGATCGCCAACGGCATCGGCGTCGCTGCCTTCTTCTGCTTCATGTTCTCGTGGGTCGAACAGTTGCTCGCGAGCACGCTGACCGCGAACAATGCCGAGCCGATCGTCTCGGTCATGACCCAGGCCTACACGGCGGCTGGCGCGGACTGGGGTCTGCTCGCGGCCGCCGGGGTGCTGACGATGATCCCCGGCGCGGTCGTGATCTGGTTCGTTCGCAACAATATTGCCAAGGGCTTCGCCCTTGGCCGCGTATGAAGCGGTCATGAACATCGGCTGGATGGCCTGGACCTGGCAGACCGGCCTGTTCTTCGGCCTGATTGCGCTCGGTCTGGTGGTGTTGACCTTGCTCGCGATCCGGCGGCCGGAGACGCCGCGCCGCGGCCTGCTTCGGTTCGCGACGACGCGCGGTGATCGTTTCTTCGTCAGCCTGATCGGCAGCGCCTACATCTTCGTTATCTGGATGCGGCTGGGCGGTGATGTCCTCTGGTATCCGCTCGCCGCATCGCTCCTGTTCGCGGCTGCAATGTTCCGCTACGCCTAGAAAACCAATAAGGGAGAACTTCCATGAAACGTCGTGACGTCATCAAGGGAGCTGCGGCGGTCAGCGCCGGCATGCTCATCCGGACCGGGATCTCGCAAGCGCAGCAGGTCGATGCGGCCAAGAAGTGGGTCGACAACGAGTTCCAGCCATCCGCGATCAGCAAGGACCAGCAGATGGCGGAGCTGGAGTGGTTCATCAGCGCGGCCAAGCCCTACAAGGGCATGGAGCTCAACACCGCCTCGGAAATCCTCAAGGTCCATGAATATGAATCGAAGGTGTTGACAAAGGCTTTCGCCGAGATCACCGGCATCAAGGTGAACCACAATATGATGGACGAAGGCCTGATCGTCGACAAGATCGAGGTCGAGATGCAGTCGGGCCGGCCGATCTACGATTTCTGGATGAACGATTCGGACTTCATCGGCACCCACCCGCGCTACCGCGACATCGTCGGCGGCTCGTTGACCGACTTCATGGCCAACGAAGGCAAGGCGGTCACCAGCCCTCACATCGACCTGCCCGACTTCATGGGCCTCTCGTTCGCCACCTTCACCGACGGCAAGCTCTACCAGTTGCCGGACCAGCAGTTCGCCAACCTGTACTGGTTCAGGCACGACTGGTTCCAGCGTCCCGAACTGAAATCCCAGTTCAAGCAGAAGTTCGACTACGAGCTCGGCGTCCCCGTCAACTGGTCGGCCTACGAGGACATTGCAGAGTTCTTCAGCAACGACGTCAAGGAACTCGACGGTCAGAAAATCTATGGCCACATGGACTACGGCAAGAAGGACCCCTCGCTCGGCTGGCGCTTCACCGATGCGTGGCTGTCGATGGCGGGCGCGGGAGATCGGGGTTTCCCGAACGGCAGGCCGGACGACGAGTGGGGCATCCGGATGACCGGGAGCCGGCCGCGTGGCTCGTCGATCACTCGCGGCGGCGACGCGAACGGACCGGCGGCGGTATACGCGCTGACGAAGTATGTCGAGTGGCTCAAGAAATATGCACCGCCCGAAGCCACAGGCATGGACTTCCTCGAGGCTGGTCCGGTGCCCGGGCAGGGTCATATCGCGCAACAGATCTTCTGGTACAGCGCCTTCACGGCCGCCCTGTCCGATCCGAAACTTCCGGTGATGAACCCGGACGGCACGCCGAAATGGCGCATGGCGCCTTCGCCGCACGGGGCCTATTGGAAGGAAGGCATGAAGCTCGGTTACCAGGACCAGGGCTGCTGGACGATGCTGAAATATGCACCGATCGAGCGGGTCAAGGCGGGCTGGCTCTACGCCCAGTTCTGCACGTCGAAAACGGTGACGTTGAAGAAGTTCATGGTCTCCAATCACATCATCCGCACCAGCGACATCATGTCGGATGCGGCAACGAAGGTCGCTCCGAAGCTTGGCGGGCTCGTCGAGTTCTATCGCTCGCCGGCCGTCAAGCAATGGACACCGACCGGCGTGAACGTGCCCGACTACGGCAAGATGGCCCAGGTCTGGTGGCAGAACATCTCCAATGCGATTTCCGGGCAGGAGACGCCGCAACAGGCGATGGATGGGCTGGCACGCGACCAGGACGCGATCATGGCCCGCATCCAGCGCTCCGGCGTGCAGGGCGAGCTCGGGCCGGTGATGAACAAGCCTCAGTCCGCGGATTATTGGTACGACCAGGCCAAGAAGGATGGCAATCTGGCTCCGCAAAGGAAACTAGCGAACGAGAAGCCTCAGGGACAGACCGTCGATTACGACGAGCTGCTCAAGAGCTGGACCGCACCGCAGACCAACAAGACCTGAAAGGTTCGGAGGGGCTCGAGGGGTCCCTCCATTCCTCCGAGATCAGCGCCATGCCATCGCATCTGCTCGTCATCGACCAGGGAACCACCTCGACCCGGTCGATCGTCTTCGGGACCGACCTTTCGCCGCTCGCCTCGGCGCAGGAGGAGTTCCCGCAGCATTATCCGCGCCCGGGCTGGGTCGAGCATGACCCCGAGGACCTGTGGAACACCACCCTTCGGACCGCACGCAACGCGCTCGGCAAGGCCGGGCTCGCCGCACGCGACATCGCCGCACTCGGCATCGCCAACCAGCGCGAGACGACGCTGGTCTGGGACCGCGAGACCGGGCGCGCCATCCACAACGCCATCGTCTGGCAGGACCGCCGCACCGCGAGCGCCTGCGAGGCGCTCGAGCGGGACGGGCATGCGGAGCTGGTCGCGCCGCGCACCGGGCTCAGGCTCGATCCCTATTTCTCGGGCACCAAGATCGGCTGGATCCTCGACGAGATCGACGGCGCGCGCGAGGCGGCGAACGCCGGGCGGCTCGCGTTCGGCACCGTCGACAGCTTCCTGCTGTGGCGGCTGACCGGCGGCCGGGTGCACGCGATCGACGCGACCAACGCGTCACGCACGCTGCTGTGCGACATCGGGACGGGCGAATGGGACGATGCGCTGCTCGACCTGTTCGGTGTGCCACCCTCGATGCTGCCCGAGATACGCGACAGCTCGGGCGACTTCGGAACCACCGAAGCCGGCCTGTTCGAGGGCGTGATCGCGATCCGCGGCGTCGCCGGCGACCAGCAGGCCGCACTCGTCGGGCAGAGCTGCTTCAAGCCTGGGAGCGTCAAGGCGACCTACGGCACCGGCGCTTTCGTGCTGCTCACCACCGGCAAGCAAGCCATCCCGTCGCAATTGGGCTTGCTGACCACGATCGCGTGGCAGCGGCACGGCGAGCGGCACTACGCGCTGGAGGGTTCGATCTTCTCGGCAGGCGCCAGCGTGCAGTGGCTGCGCGACGGGATCGGCATCGTCGGCAATGCGGCCGAGACGGCCGATCTGGCAGCGTCGGCCGACCCCCATCAGGCAGTCTATCTGGTTCCGGCCTTCACCGGGCTCGGCGCGCCTTACTGGAACAGCGAGGCGCGCGCCACGCTGCCCGGCCGGCCCCCTGGCACGCCGAGGCGCGCGCGCGCGCGCGCCACCCCCCACAGTGGACAAGCCCACCCCCGAGACCTGCTCGGCACGATGTTGAGCAATTTCGGCGCGGACATCAGGGACACCGCCGTTCGTGTCGATGGCGGCATGACGGCGAGCGACTGGACGATGCAGTTCCTGGCCGACATGATCGGCGCGGACGTTCACCGCCCCGCCTGTCTGGAGACGACGGCGGTCGGCGCCGCGTATCTCGCGGCCGTGGAGGCCGGACTCCTTCCGGAGCCGGCCGAGACCACCGAACTCGGCTCCATCGAGCGCACCTTCCGTCCGGCCATGGCGGAGGACGAACGGGACCGGCGCTACAAGGGCTGGCAGATGGCGGTGGCACGGACGCTGCACCGAAGCGGCGGCTGAGCATGCGCGTGTTGTTCCGCTGCGATCCGGCGCTCGAAGGCCAGCTGCCCAGGCCGGTCGCGGCGAGGGCGGCGCTGCCCGACTGGCTGCGCCGGATGCCGCGCAGTGCCGCGTCCGACATGCACGGCGGCGACGTGCGCACGGTCAAGCACTGCCCGCCGTTCATCGACGCGATGAGCCATGGTTTCGTCATTCCGCTCCCGTGCGACGTGCATGTGGCGGATGGCCGGCTGTCCTGGAGCTGGGAAGTCCCGGCGCTGCGCGCGACCGCGCACCCACGCGCGCCGGTCGCGTTCCACGCCCCGGCGCAGCTCGAAGGCACCCCGTTCCACACGCCGGGGCAGGTGGCGGTCAAGTTCAACAGCTTCTGGACGATCGAGCTCGAGCCGGGCTGGTCGCTGTTCGCCACCCATCCGGTCAACCGGGCCGACCTCCCGTTCCGACTGCTGACCGGACTGGTCGACGCCGACCGGTTCCACGACGTGGGCATCCTGTTCCCGGCGATCTGGACCGACCAGGACTTCAACGGAACGCTGCCGCGCGGTACGCCGGTCGCGCACTGCTTCCCGGTTCCGCGCGGGCCACTGGAGCTCGTGCACGAGACCCTCAGCAATGCCGACGCCGCGCGCTACGAGGCGACCGCGTCGGCGCTGCTCGGCGGCCCGCATCATTACCGCCGCGCATTCCGTGCGCCGCGATTAACTGGCGAGGTCGACGAGAGCGCGGCGCAACCCGTCGGGATGGAGCCATAGGCATCCGGTCTGGCCGGACACCAGCGCCTGGGCGATGCGACCGAACGAGCCCGGCCGGGTCGCGAACGCGCGGCCGAAGGCCTGCATCGCATCGTCGAGCAACCCGCCATCGAGCAGCGCCACGCCGAGGTTGAAGGCTGCCTCGTGCAGCCCGGGCTCGGCCGCCAAAGCGGCGCGATAAGCCTCAGCCGCGCCATGCGGGTCGCGCAGATCCTGTCTCAGGCTGCCGACCGCGAACCAGGCGTCTGCACGCTCCGGGTCGGCGGTTACCGCGCGCGTGAACGCCATGAGGGCAGCCTTGGGCTGGTCCAAGCGCCGAAGGGTCGCGCCGAGCTCGCACCAACCGGGCGCGTAGCTGGCGAACCGCTCCAACCGTGGAAGAACCAGGTTTGCCTCGGGGTCGCCCCGCTCCAGCAGCCGGCTGCAGAGGTGGAACCAGGCCGCGGGATCATGGTCGCCGGGAGGTCTGGGGGGACCGGCTTCGGTCCCCCCGGCCTTCCTGCCTGCTCTCACCCCAGCAGCGCCCGATGGCGCAGCAGATGGTCGGCGAGCACGAGCGCCATCATCGCCTCGCCGACCGGCACCGCGCGTATCCCGACGCAGGGATCGTGACGCCCTCTGGTCGCGACCTCGATCTCCTCGCCGGTCCGGGCGACCGAGCGGAGCGAGATGAGCAGCGAGCTGGTCGGCTTGACCGCGAAGCGCGCCACGACCGGCTGGCCGGTCGAGATGCCGCCCAGCACGCCGCCGGCGTGGTTGGCGAGGAACGCGATGCCGCCGTCGACGCCGGTCCTGAGTTCGTCGGCGTTGTCCTCGCCGCGGGTGGTGGCGGCGGCGAACCCGTCGCCGATCTCTACTCCCTTGACGGCGTTGATGCCCATCAGGGCGGCGGCGAGATCGGCGTCGAGCTTGGCGTAGATCGGCGCACCGAGGCCGGGCGGTACGCCGGTCGCGGTCACCTCGATGACCGCGCCCACCGACGAGCCGGACTTGCGAACCTCGTCGAGATGGGTCTCCCAGGCGGCGGCGGCGGCGGCGTCGGGGCAGAAGAACGGGTTGCGGT
>CAXTUK010000122.1:0-7289 GCA_964247395.1 uncultured Acetobacteraceae bacterium | reverse complement strand
CTTCCAGCGCGTGCACGCCGAGGGCGCCGGCTTGATCGCGGCCGAGGCGTCGCGCGCCGGTGTCGCCCGTCTCGCCCACGTCTCGGCGATCGGCGCCGATTCCGCGAGCGACAGTCTCTACGCGTCGAGCAAGGCCGCGGGCGAACGCGCGGTGCTCGACGCCTTTCCTCGGGCAAGCATCGTCCGCCCCTCGGTGGTGTTCGGCGCGGAGGATCATTTCTTCAACCAGTTCGCCGGCATCGCCCGCGTCTCGCCGGTCATGCCGGTCTTCTTCGGCAACACCCGCTTTCAGCCGATCTGGGCAGGCGACGTCGCCGAAGCGATCGTCCGGACCGCGAGCGACGGCCCCGGCGGGGTGTTCGAGCTCGGCGGCCCCGAGGTCATGACCTTTCGCGACATCCTGCGCTGGATCCTTCGCGAGACCGGACGCAGGCGACCCCTCGTCGATGTCCCCTTGGGCGTCGCGCGGGTCCAGGCCTCGATACTCGAGCGGCTGCCCGGTCAGGTGCTGACGCGCGACCAGCTGCGGCTGCTCGCGCGCGACAACGTCGTCTCCTCCGGCGCCGCCGGCTGCGAGCAGCTCGGCATCAGGCCCGCGCCGATCGGGCTGATCGTGCCCGAGTATCTCGGGCGCTATCGCGCCGGGGGAAGGCGTCGCGTGCTGCCGGGCTGATAGGGCCGTTGCGGACCAATCCGGTTCCGTGAGCACGCCAGACTTATTGGCGACTATCCTTGCACTCCGCTCAAGGGTCAGTCTCACTGCCTTTTACACTTGGCGTGAGACGCTCATAGTCACACGATCAACGCCACCAGGATTGACGCGATGGCCGACACCATGCTCCGGTTCGTCACCTTACCGCAGCAACAGCCGGACAAGCGGGACGTCGGCGTCCGACGGGCCGATTTCGACGAGATCTATGCCGACTTCGCCGTTCCGCAGGCGGCCGCCCAATCGTCGCGCTGCAGCCAGTGCGGCGTGCCGTTCTGCTCGATTCATTGTCCGCTGTCCAACGACATCCCCGACTGGCTGAAGCTGACCGCCGAGGGTAGGCTCGACGAGGCCTACGAGGTCTCCTCGGCCACCAACAACTTTCCCGAGATCTGCGGCCGCATCTGTCCCCAGGACCGTCTGTGCGAGGGCAACTGCGTCATCGAGAAGGGCTTCGACAGCGTCACCATCGGCGCCGTCGAGCGCTTCATCACCGATCATGCTTTCGCCCAGGGCTGGGTGCAGCCCGGCCGCCCGGCGATCGAGCGCGAGACCTCGATCGGCATCATCGGCGCCGGACCTGGCGGTCTCGCCTGCGCCGACCAGCTGCGCCGGCGCGGCCACCAGGTGCATGTCTATGACCGGCACGACCGGGTCGGCGGCCTGATGATCTACGGCATTCCCGGCTTCAAGCTCGAGAAGGACATCGTGCTGCGCCGCCACGCGCTGCTCGAGGCGGCTGGCGTCGAGTTCCACACCGACCGCGCCGTCGGGACCGCGACCGGCGAGGGCACGGTGGCGTTCAGCGAACTCCGCGAGCGCCACGACGCGCTGCTGATCGCAACCGGCGTCTACAAGGCCCGCGACATCGGCGGCCCGGGCGCGGGCCTCGGCGGCATCGTTCCCGCTCTCGCCTACCTGACCGCGTCGAACCGGATCGGCCTCGGTGATCATGTCGAGGCGTTCGCCACCGGCGCGCTCGACGCCGCCGGCAAGCGCGTCGTCGTGATCGGCGGCGGCGACACCGCGATGGACTGCGTCCGCACCGCCGTCCGGCAGGGTGCGGCGTCCGTCAAGTGTCTCTATCGGCGAGACCGGCTGAACATGCCCGGCTCGGTCCGCGAGGTGAGGAACGCGGAGGAGGAAGGCGTCGAGTTCGTCTGGCTCGCCGCTCCCGAAGCCTTCCTCGGCGACGGCCAGGTCGACGGCGTGCGCGCCTGCCGCATGCGTCTCGGTCTGCCCGACGCGTCGGGGCGTCAGTCGGTCGAACGCGTCGACGGCAGTGAATTCACGCTTGGGGCCGACCTGGTGATCAAGGCGCTCGGCTTCGACCCGGAGGAGCTTCCCTCCCTCTGGGGCGACCCGGCGCTGACCGTCAGCCGCTGGGGCACGCTCAAGGTCGACCACCGCACCTTCATGACCAGCCTGCCTGGCGTGTTCGCCGCGGGCGACATCGTGCGCGGTGCGTCCCTCGTGGTCTGGGCGATCCGCGACGGCCGAGATGCCGCGCGCAGCATCGAGAACCATCTCGCCGACCGGTCGGTCAACGTGGCGGAGGCAGCCGAATGACCGAGAATTTCATCGAAGCCTGGCACCGCAACGCCGCCCGCCTCTACGGCATCTACGATCCGTCGCAGGAGCACGATGCCTGCGGCGTCGGCCTCGTCGCCTCGCTCGACGGCACCGCCCGGCGCGACGTCGTCGAAGCCGGCATCGAGGCGCTCAAGGCGATCTGGCACCGGGGCGCCGTCGACGCCGACGGCAAGACAGGCGACGGCGCCGGCATCCATGTCGAAATCCCGCACGACTTCTTCGCCGAGGAGATCGTCCGCTTCGGCGAGGCGATCGGCTCCGGCCGCATCGCCGTCGGACAGGTCTTCCTGCCCAAGACCGACTACGCCGCCCAGGAGCGGTGCCGCCAGATCGTGGAAACCGAGATCCTCGAGTTCGGCTACACCATCTATGGCTGGCGCCAGGTGCCGATCGACACCGCCGTCATCGGCGAGAAGGCGAACGCGACCCGGCCCGAGATTGAGCAGATCGTCATCCGCAATGCGCTCGCGAGCCCCGACGACATCTTCGAGCGCGACCTTTACGTCATCCGCCGGCGCATCGAGAACGCCGTCATCGCCGCCCAGATCGGCGAGTTCTACATCTGCTCGCTGTCGTGTCGGTCGATCATCTACAAGGGCATGTTCCTTGCCGAGCACCTGGTCGATTTCTATCCAGACATCGCCGATCCGCGCTTCGTCAGCCGCTTCGCGATCTATCACCAGCGTTACTCGACCAACACCTTCCCGGCCTGGAAACTGGCCCAGCCGTTCCGGATGGTCGCCCACAACGGCGAGATCAACACCATCTCCGGCAACATCAACTGGATGAAGAGCCACGAGACCCGCCCCGCGGCCCCGCCGCTCGACGGCTATCTCCACGACATCAAGCCGGTGGTGCAGGCCGGCGGCTCCGACACCGCCTCGTTCGACAACGTCTACGAGCTCCTCGTCCGCGGCGGCCGCGACGCGCCGATGGCCAAGGCGCTGATGGTGCCGGCGAGCATGACGCTCGAGCGCGCCAACTCCGAGTCGCACGCGGCGATGGTGCTCTACTGCAACGGCGTGATGGAGCCCTGGGATGGACCCGCGGCGCTCGCCGCGACCGACGGACGCTGGGCCATCGCCGGTTCCGACCGCAACGGCCTGCGACCGCTCCGCTACAGCATCACCGCGAGCGGCCTGCTCATCGTCGGTTCCGAAACCGGCATGGTGAGGGTTCCCGACGCCGAGATCACCGCACGCGGCCGCCTCGGCCCCGGACAGACGATCGCGGTCGATCTCGACGACGGCAGCTTCTACGGCGACACCCGTCTGAAGGACATGCTGTCCGCGCGCCACGACTACGCCGCCTGGACGGCGCGCACGCGCCAGATCGACCGTCTCGTCCGCGGCGACACCGTCGAGCGCGTCACCTACGGCGGCGAGGCGCTCCGGCGCCGCCAGCTCGCCGTCGGCGCCACCCTCGAAGAGCTCGAGATGATCCTCCACCCCATGGTGGCCTCCGGGTCGGAGGCCGTCGGCAGCATGGGCGACGACACGCCGCTCGCGGTGCTCTCCGAGCGCTATCGCGGGCTGCATCATTATTTCCGGCAGGCCTTCAGCCAGGTCACCAATCCGCCGATCGACAGCCTGCGGGAGACGCAGGTGATGAGCATCAAGACGCGTCTCGGCAATCTCGGCAACGTGCTCGAGGAGAACGCGCAGCAATGCGACATCCTCGCCCTCGACAGCCCTGTCCTCTCGAACGCCGAGTTCGCGGCCCTCGCCGAGTTCCTCGGCAAGGAGGCGGTCACCATCGACTGCACCTTCGACGCCGAGGAAGGCACCGCCGGCCTGCGCGCCGCCATCGAGCGGATCAGGCGGGAGGCCGAGGACCATGTGCGCGCCGGCGGCACCCACGTCCTGCTCACCGACGAGCACCAGTCGGCCGGCCGCGCGCTGATCCCGATGATCCTCGCCACCGCCGCTGTTCACACCCATCTGGTCCGGCAGTCGCTGCGCACCTTCGTCTCCGTCAACGTGCGCAGTTCCGAATGCGTCGACGTGCACGCGCACGCCGTGCTGATCGGCGTCGGCGCCACCACGATCAACGCCTATCTCGCCCAGGAGAGCATCGCCGACCGGCATCGCCGCGGCCTGTTCGGCAACATCACGCTGCGGGCCGCCATCGCGCGCTATCGCAAGGCCGTCGACAAGGGACTCCTCAAGGTGATGTCCAAGATGGGCATCTCCGTCATCGCGTCCTATCGCGGCGGCTTCAACTTCGAGGCGATCGGCCTGTCGCGCACGCTGGTCGCCGAATTCTTTCCGGGCATGGTCAGCCGCATCTCCGGCATCGGTCTGCCGGGCATCGCGCGCAACGTGCTCGAATTCCATCGCGTCGCCTGGTCGGAGGATGCCGTCACGCTCCCCGTCGGCGGTCTCTACAAGCTTCGGGCTCGCGGCGAGGTGCACGCCTTCGATGGCGGCCTGATCCACACGCTGCAGACGGCGGTCGCCACCGACAGTTTCTCGACCTATCGCCGCTACGCCGAAGCCGTGCGCCGGCAGAAGCCGGTCGCATTGCGCGACCTGCTCGATTTCCGCGAGGGCCGCACGAAGATCGCGGCCGAGGACGTCGAGAGCATCACCGAGATACGCAAGCGCCTGATCGCGCCGGGTATCTCGCTCGGCGCGCTCGGTCCCGAGGCGCACGAGACCCTCGCCATCGCGATGAACCGCATCGGCGCGCGCTCCGACAGCGGCGAGGGCGGCGAGGACTCGACCCGCTTCAAGCCGCGCCAGAACGGCGACAACGCCTCGTCGGCCATCAAGCAGATCGCGTCGGGCCGCTTCGGCGTCACCGCCGAATACCTCAACAACTGCCGCGAGATCGAGATCAAGATGGCGCAGGGCGCCAAGCCCGGCGAAGGCGGCCAGTTGCCCGGCTTCAAGGTCAGCGGCCTCATCGCAAGACTGCGTCACGCGACCGAGGGCGTGACCTTGATCAGCCCGCCGCCGCATCACGACATCTACTCGATCGAGGATCTCGCTCAGCTGATCTACGATCTCAAGCAGATCAACCCGCGCGCCACCGTCTGCGTCAAGCTCGTCGCGCGATCCGGCATCGGCACCATCGCCGCCGGCGTCGCGAAGGCCAAGGCCGACACCATCCTGATCTCCGGCCACTCGGGCGGCACCGGTGCTGCACCGCAGACCTCGGTCAAGTATGCCGGCATGCCCTGGGAAATGGGACTGGCGGAAGCGCATCAGGTGCTGATGCTCAACCGCCTGCGCCACCGGGTGAAGCTGCGCACCGACGGCGGCATCAAGACCGGCCGCGATGTCGTCATCGCCGCCATGCTCGGCGCCGAGGAGTTCGGCATCGGCACCGCGTCGCTCGTCGCCATGGGCTGCATCATGGTCCGCCAGTGCCACTCGAACACCTGCCCGGTCGGCGTCTGCACCCAGGACGAGACGCTGCGCGCCAAGTTCGGAGGCACGCCCGAAAAGGTCATCAACCTGTTCTCGTTCATCGCCGAGGACGTCCGCAACATCCTGGCCGAACTCGGCGTCCGCAATCTCGACGAGATCATCGGCCGCACCGACCTGCTGCGCCAGATCAGCCGTGGCGCCGACTATCTCGACGACCTCGACCTCAACCCCATCCTCGCCCAGGCCGACCCCGGGCCCTACGCGCGCTACTGCACCCGCGAAGGCCGCAACGAGGTGCCCGACACGCTCGACGCCCGCATGATCGAGGACGCGCAGCCCTTCTTCGCCCACGGCGAGAAGATGCAGCTCCACTACACCGTGCAGAACGTCCACCGCGCGATCGGCGCCCGCTTCTCCAGCCACATCTACCAGCGGTTCGGGACCGGCGCTCTCCAGCCCGGCCACGTCACCGTCCGCCTGCGCGGATCCGTCGGCCAGTCTCTCGGCGCCTTCGCCGTCCGCGGGCTCAAGCTCGAAGTGCTCGGCGACGCCAACGACTATGTCGGCAAGGGCCTGTCGGGCGCGACCATCGTCGTCCGTCCCGCTCCGTCTTCGATGCTGAAGAGCAACGAGAACGCGATCATCGGCAACACTGTCCTCTACGGCGCCACCGACGGCGAGCTCTTCGCCGCCGGCCAGGCCGGCGAGCGCTTCGCGGTCCGCAACTCGGGCGCCGTCGCCGTCGTCGAAGGCTGCGGCTCGAACGGCTGCGAATACATGACCGGCGGCACGGTGGTGATCCTGGGCGACGTGGGCGAGAATTTCGGCGCCGGCTTCACCGGCGGCACCGCGTTCGTCTACGACCCCAACTCGGTCTTCGAGCAGCGCGTCAACCCCGACACGCTCGGCTGGAGCCGCGTCGATGCCGACGCCGAGATCGAACTCCGCGCCCTCGTCGAGCGCCACGCGCACGAGACCGGCAGCCGCTTTGCCGCCATGACCCTGCACGACTGGCCCCGCCTGGTCGGCCATTTCTGGCACGTCGTCCCGCACGAATACGGCAAGGCGATGGGCCGGGTCCGCGAGGCGGAGTCGTTGCGGGCGTGAGGGCAAAGGTCAGGGGCGCTGCCCCTGGACCCCGCCAAGGGCCGGCGGCCCTTGGAACCGGCCCATTTCCGATGAGGGGTATCCGACGTCATTCAAGGTTTTGTCTTGTTCTTGCAGTCTTTCTCATTCCTGACTCGGTAGAGTGTCAGGAGGCCATGATCCAGGTTCCACCGGTCACGCACCGTTACCATACGACAAAGAAAAGGTTGCATCTCGAACCCGCCCCAGTGCCGTTACGAAATCGACCTGCCTTTGATGATCAAGCAGCGGCCAGGATCAACGATCCTCTCACAGGAGCTCGTATTGCGCAGTTCGGTGATGCCTACCGCAATTCTGGCACAGTCCCAATCATCAACCCGGCATTCAAGGATATCGATCCGCCATTGCGAGGCGGCACGCCCTAAACTCCTCGGGGTCGCGAGTTCCGAAGTGACTCATATCAATCGAAGTCGATAGGGATCTCCCATGCGGTTGGAGGCTTCTCCCAACTGCGGGTCTGGGCGCGC
>CAXTUK010000121.1:0-7335 GCA_964247395.1 uncultured Acetobacteraceae bacterium | reverse complement strand
ATCCGGTGCACGCCGGGCACGTCGGGGAGAGCCTCGCCGATCTGGATGTAGCCGTAGCCGGTCTCGGCCCGGACCGGCCGCATGCCGAAGGTGACGATCTGCCCGGTGCGCGCGGCGGCCACCGCGCGGCCGAGCGCCTCGGCCAGCGCCTCGGGACGGCCGATCGCGGCGTCGGCCGCCATCATCCACAGGACCGCGTCGGGATCGGTCTCGGCGACCAGCAGGGCAGCGGCCGCGATCGCCGGCGCGCTGTTGCGCCCGAACGGCTCGAGCAGCAGACGGGCGGACCCCAGCCCTACCTCGCGCAACTGCTCGGCGATCAGGAACCGGTGCTCCTGGTTGCAGACCACCACGGGAGCGGCGAACCCGTCGCCCACGCCGCGCAGCGCGGTCTCCTGCAGCATGGTGCGGTCGCTGATCAGCGGCCAGAGCTGCTTGGGGAAGCTCGCGCGCGACACCGGCCAGAGCCGGCTGCCCGATCCGCCGGAGAGCACGACCGGAACGATGGTCCGCGGTCGCAGCTCGCCCGCCATCTCGATCTCGCGTTTCAGACTTCCATTCCTTCGCGTCCCTTGAAGCCGATCATCGACAGCAGCTCCCGCCGCGTGTCGGGCTGGGTGCGGAAGGCGCCCAGCATGCGGCTGGTGACCATCGAGACGCCCGGCTTGTGGACACCCCTGGTGGTCATGCACTGGTGCCCTGCCTCGATGACGACCGCGACTCCGAACGGCTGCAGCACCTCCTCAATCGCGCCGGCGATCTGGGCGGTGAGCTTCTCCTGGATCTGCAGCCGCCGCGCATAGGCCTCCACCACGCGCGCTAGCTTGCTGATCCCGACCACGCGATGGCGGGGCAGGTAGGCCACGTGCGCGCGGCCGATGATCGGCACCATGTGATGCTCGCAGTGGCTCTCGACCCTGATGTCGCGCAGCAGCACGATCTCGTCGTAGCCCTCAACCTCGTCGAAGGTGCGCGCGAGCAGGGCGTGCGGGTCCTCGGCATAGCCCGCGAACATCTCGTCGTAGGAGCGCGCGACGCGGGCCGGCGTGTCGCGCAAGCCCTCGCGTCCGGGATCGTCGCCGGCCCAGCGGATCAGGGTGCGGACCGCCTCTTCCGCCTCCTCCCGGGCGGGCCGGCCTGGTCTGGCCAGGTGGTCAGCCGTGACGCTCGTAGGCGCGATGTCCAATGGTCCTGTCCCGTCAGAAGCTAGTGGACCTGTCCGGCCTGATGAGGGCTGTCGAGGCTGAAGGCCGGGATGCGCACGTCGAACTGCTCGCCCGAGGCGGTCGCGACCATGTGGTAGGCGCCCCGCATGAAGCCGGTCGGTGTCTCGAGCGGCGTTCCGGACGTGTACTCGAACGCCTCCCCCGGCGCGAGCAGCGGCTGCTCGCCCACGACGCCCTCGCCGTCGACATGCTGGATACGGCCGGCGGCGTCGGTGATCTGCCAGCTCCGGCGGAGCAGCTTGACGCTCTCGGGGCCGCGGTTCTCGATCCTGACGCGATAGGCCCAGACGAATTGCCGGTCGTCGGGGTGGGACTGGTCGTCGAGGAAGAACGACTGCACGCTGACGCGGATGTCGCGCGTGATCGCGGTGAAGTCGCCATCGGCCAGATCCTGCGGTTCAGCCGGCACGCTGCCCTCCTCGCCCGAGCGTCGGAGCATGCTGCTCACGGTGATTTCGGCCGCTGGTGGGGTACGATCGAAGCGATGCCGAGTTCCAGGTCATCGATCAGATCATCCACATCTTCGAGGCCGACCGAAAGCCGGATGACACCGTCGCCGATGCCGAGCAACTGCCGCTGGCCCGGTCCGATCTTCATGTGGGTCGTGGTGGCGGGGTGGGTCACCAGGGACCGGCTGTCACCGAGATTGTTCGAGATCGCGATCAGCCCGAGCGCATCGAGGAACCGGAACGCCGCCTGCTTGCCGCCGTCCACCTCGAAGGTGACGAGCGTGCCGCCGCCGGTCATTTGCGCGCGCGCGAGTTCGACCTGCGGATGGTCGTCCCGATGCGGGTAGCGGACGCGCACGATCCCGGGACGACGCGCGAGGAATTCGGCGATCCGCGCCGCCCGCCCCTGGGCGGCCTCGACGCGCAGCGACATCGTCTCCATGCCCTTGAGCAGCAGCCAGGCGTTGAAAGGCGAGATCGCGGGTCCGGTGTTGCGCAGGAACGGCTGCAGCGTCTCCTCGACCCACTCGCGCCGTCCGAGCACCGCGCCGCCGAGCACTCGCCCCTGCCCGTCGATGTGCTTGGTCGCGGAATAGACGACGACGTCGGCGCCGAAGGCGAGCGGCCGCTGCAGCAGCGGTGTAGCGAACACGTTGTCGACGACCATCAGCGCGCCGGCTTCGTGCGCGAGGTCGGACACGGCGCGCAGGTCGACGATGTCCAGCATCGGGTTGGACGGTGTCTCGAGCAGCACGATCGCGGTCGGCCGCGACAGCGCCTCCTGCCATTGCCGGAGGTCGGCGCCGTCGACGAATTCGTGGGTGATGCCGTAGCGGCCGAGCAGGTCGCTGACGATCCAGAAGCAGCTGCCGAACAGCGCGCGCGCGGCGACGACATGGTCGCCGGCGCGCAGGTGACACAGCATCGACGCGTGCACGGCAGCCATTCCGGTCGCCGTCGCCCGGCACGCCTCGGCGCCTTCGAGAGTCGCGAGCCGCTCCTCGAGCATGGCGATGGTCGGATTGCCGAAGCGCGAATACTGGTAATGGGTCTCGGCGCCGGTGAAGGTCGCCTCGGCCTGCCGCGCGTCGTCGTAGACGAAGCCCGAAGTCAGGAACAACGCCTCGGTGGTCTCTCGGAACGGGCTGCGTGCGGTTCCGGCGTGGATCAGCGCGGTGTCGCGACGCATGGGTCTTTGCTGTTCGGTCATGCGCGCTGGCCCTCACTCGGCTGGGCCGGCAACGAGTGCGGCCCGGATCGGGACCGCTGCCTCTTTGAGCTGCTTGTTTAACCTCGCCGCAAGCCGGCCCGACAAATCACGAGGGGATCGGCAAGCTAGGCGCGCGGCCCGGCCGCGTCAACGCCGGGCCCGGGCGGGGCGCGCTTGAGCGTCCGATCCGGCTGACCTATGGTCCTGAGCGTGCGGGTGTAGTTCAATGGCAGAACGGCAGCTTCCCAAGCTGCATACGAGGGTTCGATTCCCTTCACCCGCTCCAGCACCGGCCCCGGATCATTTCGGCGAGGGCGCGGCCCCTCGGGCGACAGCGGCCTGGTGACGCTCGACCGAGCGCTTCAGGCCCGCCAGTTGCGGGGCGGCGACCGTGTCGCGATACGCGCTTCCGGCCCAGATCCAGCGATCGTCGGCACCGACAAGCAAGTCGTGCATGCGGCCATGCCACCGGGGCATCACCTTGATCGGTCCGCTGACCGAGTCGAGCACACGCCGCCACTGGCCATGCTCGTCGAGGAACACCGACGTGTCGCAGCCGGCCGAGCCGCACAGGGCCGCCGACTGGAGCTGGACAAACAGGGCCGCCGGCGCTCCTCGCCGCGTCGACAGCCGGGCTGAGCCGATCAGCACGAGCGGCTGCTCGCCATGCGACACGGACTGGGCGATGTCGTGCGCCTCCAACGTCCGGGCCGCCTCGTCGAGCGGCGTGCCGGCGGCGGCGGCGAGCACGACCGGCCCGCCGCCGGTCGCGGCGAGCGCTGGCGGCGCAAACGCGGTCAATGCCGCCAAGAGAGCCTGCCTCGGGGTGAGCATGTCAGAAGCCTCTCAGGCCGGGCGGCGGCAACAACGGATCGGTTTCGGTCAGGCCGCCGGGACCGAAGCCGCCGTTCGACAGATAGGGATCGGCCCACAACCCGTCATTGCCGGAACCTGCCTCGCCCGACACGCCGGAGACGCCCGGATCGACGCCGGCCGGGTCGAGCCCGGCGCTCGGACCGCCGTCACCGCCGCAGGCGGCCAAGCCGAACAGCACCAGGAACCAGACGCCTCGCATTCCTCGACCCCACCGACGGCCTCGTCACGCATCAACGCCGTGTCGGGTTCTGGCGTTTCGACAGATCCACCACCGCGAGCAGGCCGCCCTCGGTGCCGAACGCGAGCGAGGCGCCGTCCGCGCTCCAGGCCAGTGCCGATACCGCGCCGTCGCCGGGACCCGTGACGCGCAGCAGGCGCTGCGACGCGATGTCGGCCAGCAGCGCGGACCCGTCCGAGAAACCGGCGGCCACCGTGTCCTGCAGCGGGTGGCAGGCGACTCTCGTGCACATGGCGTCCCCGCCGCCCGCCATTTCGAGCGGCGCCTTGCCCATCGGTCCGCCGCCGAAGAATGGCCACAGCACCACCGTGTCGGCGCCAGAGGTCGCGAGCCACTTGCCGGTCCTGGAGAACGACAGCGACAGCGTCTTCTGCGGGTAGCCCGCCATGCGCATGTCGTGGTCGTCCGCCAGGCGCCAGCCGTGCAGCGCGTTCTCCTGCATGGCGCTGACCACCGCCTCGCCCTGCGGATGGATCGCGACGCCGATATGGCTGCCTTTCCACTCCAGCCGTCGCGGCGTGTCGGTCCTGGCCGCCACGAACCACAGCGACACGCCGTTGTAGTGCGAGGCGGCGACCCGCTTGCCCTTCGCGTCGAACGCCACGCCGGTCACCGTCGACGGGTGCTCGAGCGTCTTGAGCACCGCGCCCTGCCCGTCGAGCAGCACGACGCGCCTGCCGGCCGCGGCCGCGACGACGTCGCCGTGGGCCGCCAGGGCCTCGACCCAGCTTCTGCCGAACCCGGCGAGCGCCACAGTCCCGGTGCCGACCCGGTTGAGCACGCCGTCGTCGCCGCCGGTCAGGAACCCGCTCGTCACGACGTCGGCCGCGAGCGACAGGATCGCGCCGTCATGCGCCGCGACGTCGCGCCATTCGCCGGTCGCCCGCTCGACGATGTGCAACGAGCCTTCGCCGGTCGAGAACGCGACCGTGCGATCCGACCGGTCGAACACGCAGCCGATAACGGTCGCCTCGATCCGCCGGGCGCGTCCGCGCTCGGCGAGCAGGGTTCCACTCAAGCGACACAGCTCTCGAACCCGCGTCGGAAGGCGAGGCGATCGAGGTTGCGGCCGATGAACACCAGCCTGGAGCTGCGACGCTCGCCCTCGCGCCAGGGTCCGATGAAATCGCCGTCGGCCATCATGTGCACCGCCTGGAAGGCGTAGCGCCGATTCTCGCCAGCGAAGTCGAGGATGCCCTTGGTCCGGAGCAGGTCGCCGCCGCGATCCTGCAGCAGCAGCCCGATCCAGGCCTGGAAGCGCCTGCGGTCGACCTGCCCTGTCAGTTCGAACGACATGCTGTTCACGTCGTCGTCGTGCGAATGCTCGGTGCTGTCGAGGAAGTCGGGGTCGCGCTCCAGGATGCGCGCGAGGTCGAAGGCGCCCTGGTCGAGAAGGTCGGCGACCGGCACCTGGCCGCGCTCGGCGCGGATGATGCGCGCGGCGTGATTGATGCGGCGGACGGCGGCGTCGACCGCTTCGAGCTCGTCCGGCGTGACGAGATCGATCTTGTTGAGCACCACGACGTCGGCGAAGGCGATCTGCGCGTGCGCCTCGGCGCTGTCGGCGAGACGCGCCGGCAGGTTCCCGGCGTCGACCACGGTGATGATCGCATCGAGCCGCGTGCGGGCGCGCACGTCCTCGTCGACGAAGAACGTCTGGGCGACAGGGGCGGGGTTGGCGAGGCCGGTCGTCTCGATGATGATGCCGTCGAACCGGCCGCGCCGCTTCATCAGGCCGCCGACGATGCGGATCAGGTCGCCGCGAACGGTGCAGCAGACGCAGCCGTTGTTCATCTCGAAGACTTCCTCGTCGGTGTCGACGACGAGATCGTTGTCGATGCCGAGCTCGCCGAACTCGTTGACCACGACGGCATATTTGCGCCCGTGTTGTTCGCTGAGGATGCGGTTGAGCAAGGTCGTCTTGCCCGCGCCGAGATAGCCGGTCAGCACGGTGACCGGCACTGTTGCGGTGATGTCAGCCATGAAGCTCTCCTGGAGCGGTTTGGGGCGGTTCAGGCCCGCTTCTCGCGCAGGATGAACCCGCCGCCGAGGATCCGGGTCCCGTCATAGGCGACGCAGGCCTGTCCGGGCGCCGCGAGCGCCGGTTCGTCGAGCGTCACGATGGCGCCTCCATCGCCGTTCGCGGCGATCGAGGCGGCGCGCGGCGCCTCGCGCGCCCGCAACTGCACCGAGGCGCGGATCGGACTTGCGGGGGTTGGCAGCAGCCAGTTGGTCTCGCCGATCTCGATGACCCTGGCGCCCCCGCCCTCGCGCGGGCCGACGACGATCCGGCCGGTCGCGGGCTCGATCCGGCGCACCGCCTGCCTCGCCCCGTCGCGCATGGCGAGGTTGCCGAGGCGCCTGGTCTGGCCGACCGTGTAGCGCGCGATCCCGTGGTGCCGGCCGAGCGGCGTGCCGTCCTCGTCGACGATGTCGCCCTCGGCCAGTGCGTCGGGACGGCGGTCGCGCACGATCGCGTCGTAGCCCCCGTCGGGCACGAAGCAGATGTCCTGGCTGTCCGGCTTGCCCGCGACCCTGACGCCGAGCCGCTGCGCTTGGCGTCGGACCTCGTCCTTGTCGTCCATCGCGCCGAGCGGGAAACGCAGGAACTCGAGCTGCGCGCGGGTGGTCGCGAACAGGAACCAGCTCTGGTCGCGAGCAGCGGACGCCGGCCGGTGCAACTCGACCCCGGCCGCGCCATCGAGCCGACGCGCGTAGTGTCCGGTCGCCATCGCCTCGCAGCCGAGCTCGCAAGCGAGTCCGAGAAGGTCGGTGAACTTCACCCCCTGGTTGCAGCGCACGCACGGCACCGGAGTCTCGCCCGCGGCATAGCTGTCGGCGAACGGAGCGATCACCGTCTCGCGAAACCGCGCCTCGGCATCGATGACGTAGTGCGGGATGCCGAGATGGTCGGCGACGCGGCGCGCGTCGTGGATGTCGCGGCCGGCACAGCACGCGCCGCGCCGCGCCGGGGTGCGGCCCTGATCATAGAGCTGGAGCGTGGCGCCGACGACTTCGTGGCCCTGTTCGGCGAGCAGTCCGGCCACCACCGCACTGTCGACGCCGCCCGACATCGCGGCGAGCACTCGCATGTCAGGCGGGCGGCAGACTGACCACCAGCCCGTCGAGGCGTTCGGTCATCACGATCTGGCAACCAAGACGTGACAGCCTGGTCAGGCCGACGGCGAGATCGAGCATGTCGTCCGCGTCCGGCGTCGGCGGCACGAGCTTGTCGAACCAGGCGCGGTCGACGACGACATGGCAGGTCGCGCAGGCGAGCGAACCTTCGCAGGCGCCCTCGATGTCAACGCCGTTCGCCTGGGCGATCTCCAGCAG
>CAXTUK010000120.1:2408-7418 GCA_964247395.1 uncultured Acetobacteraceae bacterium | reverse complement strand
GGGCTCGTGGTCGCGCACGCGATCGCGCACGGCGTGATGGAGCTGCTCCAGCGCGCGGGCATCGTCGTGGACTACCGCGCGCTCGACGCCGGCGCCGTCGTCGAGCTCGACGAGGTGCAGGACCAGGCGGTCGCCGGACTGGTCGCGCATCTGCGCGGGCTGATGATCGACGTCACGGTCAAGCTCGCGTCGACCGGGTTCGGGATCGCCAATCTCTACGTGGTAGGCGACGACCGGGGCGATCCGGCCCGGCCTGGTTCGATCATGCCGATCCAGGTCACCGCGTGCGGCGAAGCGGCGCATCCGGACAAGGGCCGGGCGTTGCGCAAGGCGCTGCTGGAGTTCTGCGGCTCGCGGGCGCGCAAGGCGGCGACGCACGGCTCGCTCGCCGATCTCGCGCGGGTGATGACCGACGCGCACGTGGCCGAGCAGGTCGCGTCCGTTCGGCTCGACGCGGAGGAGCCAAGGGCGCTGGCGGCGATGGTCGAATGGCTCGACCAGGACGCCGACGAATTGCGGCGCCGGTTGTCCGACAGCGTGTTCTCCGAACGGCGGCGCGTGCGGTTCTCGGAGCTGCCCGGCGCGCCGCCCGAGCGGGTGGAACGCCCGGCCGACCGGCTCGCGTTGCTCGCCGAGCGGCTGGCGGCGGCTGGGATGGAGATCGTCGTCGTCGACTGCTCGCCGGCGGACGGGCCGGTGCGGGCGGTCAAGGTGGTGGTGCCGTTCCTGGAGAGCGAGACGATGAGCTATGGGCGGATCGGCTGGCGAGGTGTCGAGCGGTTGCGCGGGCGCGCCGATCCGCTGCTGCTGTCCGCACCTCGGGAGGGCGCGCGCAGGGTGAGGATGCGCGGGCAGGACGAGGAGCGGGCCGGTGGGCCGGCCTGGTTCGACGCGGCGCTGGCCGACCGGATCGTGGGCCCGCTCTATCCGCTCTACCGGGAGCCCGGCTGCTTCTCGGCGCAGGTGGTTCGGCGGGAGAGGGGGGAGCGGCGGTCGTGACACTTCGTTATGCCTACAACACCAACGGCACCAATCATCACCGGATGGAGGACGCGATCGCGCTGATCGCGGACAGCGCCTATGACGGGGTGGCGCTGACGCTCGATCATCACGTGCTCGATCCGATGACCGCCGGCTGGGAGCAGCGGACGGAGCGGCTCGCGAACGATCTGGCGCGGCGTGGCCTCGGTTCGGTGATCGAGACGGGCGCCCGCTTCCTGCTCGACCCGCGGGTCTGCCATTCGCCCACCATGCTGCATCCGACCGAGGCGGGCAGGCATCTCCGGATCGCGTATCTGCGTCGCGCGACCGATATCGCGGCGATGCTCGGGTCCGAGGCGATGTCGTTCTGGTCGGGCCGGGTCGGGCCGGACGTGACGCGCGAGCAGGCGCAGCTCTGGTTGCGCGACGGGGTGTCGCAGGTCCTCGATCATGCGGCACGGGCGGGCGTGACGGCGGCGATGGAACCGGAGCCCGAACTGCTGATCGAGACGCTCGATGATTTCAGTGCGTTCGCGGCGGAGTTTCCTTCGCTTCGCCTGGCGCTCGACCTCGGCCATGTGATGGTGACGGGGGAGCGGGCGCCGGAGGATGCGGTGGCGGAGTTCGCGCCGTCGATCGCGACCGTGTCGCTCGAGGACATGAAGCGCGGCGAGCACGTGCATCTCGCGTTCGGCGACGGCGATATCGACATCCGCGCCTGCCTGCTGGCGCTGGACCGGATCGGTTTCGATCGGCTGGTGTGCGTGGAGCTGTCGTCCGACAGTCATCGCGCCGACCGGCTGATCCCCCGTAGCCGGGGCTGGCTTCGGGACTGCCACTCCTGAGGATCCTGTTCTGCTCGCGGCGATACTTCCCCGCGATCAGCGGGATGAGCGTGTACGCGCAGAATCTGCTTGGCCAGCTGGTGGACGCCGGCCACGACGTGACGATGGTCAGCCAGTATCGGGAGGATCCGGTGGGGACCGGCATCTATGGCGGCGGACCGCCGCCGCCGGTCGCGGGCGTGCGGGTGCTCGGACGCCGTTCGCTCGGCGAGGAGAATGGCGGCGACTTCGAGCGCGACGTCGAGGACATGCTCGACGCCATACGCTGGGAACATGCGCGCGCGCCGTTCGACGTGCTGCACGCGCAATACGGCTATCCGAACGGGTGGACGGTGCTGCGCGCGTCGCGCGAGCTGGGCGTGCCATGCGTGGTGTCGATCCAGGGAGGCGACGGACACTGGGTCGGTTCGTGCTGCGAGACGCATCGGCAGGCGATGCTGCGCGTGCTCGAGCACGCCAACGCGGTGCTGATCGGCTGCGAGAGTTTCGCGGTCGAAGTGGTGGAGCGGCTCGGCGTCGCGCGTTCGCTGTTCACGATCGTTCCGGGCGCGGTCGACGTGCATCGGTTCGCGCCTCGCGCCGGCCACGTCGCGGGCGCCGCCCATGATCCGGTGCGGCTGCTCTATCACGGCCGGGTCGACCGGCGGAAAGGCGTGCTCGATCTGATCGACGCGACGGCGCTGCTGCGCGACGACGGCGTGCGCTGCGCGCTGACCGTGTCGGGAATCGGGCCGGACATCGACGTGGCGCGCCGGCGGACATCGGAACTGCATCTCGACGGCACGGTGCGGTTCACCGGCTACGCGAGCTACGAGACGACGCCGTCGGTCTATCACGGGCAGGACGTCTTCGTCTCGCCCACCTACGCCGAAGGATTCTCGAACACCGTGCTCGAGGCGATGGCGAGCGGGCTGCCGATCCTGTCATGCGACGTGGTGGGCGTGACGGACTGCCTCCGCGATGGCGAGAACGGCGTGCTGGTGGCGCCTGGCGACGCGGCGGCGCTCGCGTCCTCGCTGCGCCGGCTGATCGAGGACGGGGCGTGGCGGCGGCGGCTGGCGCTGGTCGCACTCGCCGAATGCCGGCGATCATACGCGTGGGAGGCCGTCGGGGGGCGGATCATGGAGGTGTACGGCGCGGTCGTCGGGCAGCAGCCGCGCACGGCATTCGACCTCGCGCTGCCGGCGGCGCCGTGCCGGTTCCGCCAGGCGCCGCACTTGTTGTGAGCGATGAGGGCGCTCGCGATCTCGCCGCATCTCGACGACGCCGTGTTCTCCTGCGGCGGTCCGCTCGCGGAACTGTCCGACGCGGGATGGGCGGTGACGGTGGCCACCGTGTTCACCGGCTCGGTCGCGCATCCGGCCGGCTTCGCGCTGGCGTGCCAGCTCGACAAGGGGCTGGCGCCGACTGTGGATTACATGGCGCTCCGTCGCGGCGAGGACCTGGCCGCCTGCCGCAGTCTCGGCGCGGCGATCCGCTGGCTGCCGTTCCTGGAAGCACCGCATCGCGGCTACCATTCGGCCGACGCGCTGTTCGGGGCGACGCTCGACGGCGACGATGCCGACCTCCGGATGGCGGCCTCGCTGGACGGGCTGATCGACGTGCTCTCGCCGGATCTGCTGCTCGGGCCGCAGGCGATCGGCGGACATGTGGATCACGTGCTGACGGTGCGCGCGATGGCGCGTCTGGCGCGGCGACCGACGCTGTGGTGGCGGGATTTCCCCTACGCCGCGCGCGCGGCGTCGCGAGCCGCACCGTTCGCCGACGCGATGGCAGCGCTCGACGAGCGGTCGGTGGCGGTCGATGTCGCGCGCAAGCGCCGCGCGTGCGCGATGTATGCGACGCAGATCGGATACCAGTTCGGCGGCGAGGACGGGCTCGAGCGGCTCAGGGTGGAGGGCGACGTACGACTGCCTTGATCGACCCCCTGGCCGAGCCGGCCGAGATGGCGCGGCGGCGGGCCGCATTGGCGTCGGCGGCGATGGGGGGGCTGGGGGGATTGTGGGGACGCCGGCGCGGGGGGTCCGGCGCGGGGGGGCCGGATTTCGATCCGGACGACGGCGGCGTGGCGGCGCGGGTCCTGCTGCTGCTGGAACGTCCGGGCCGGGCGGTCGGCGAGCGGGGCTTCGTCTCGCGCGACAACGCGACGCCCACGGCGCGCAACATCAGACGTTTCTGCGACGAGGCCGGGCTCGCGCGTTGCTCGACGGTGATCTGGAACGTGGTGCCGTGGCTGGACGACGCGGCACGCAATCGGACGCCGCGTCCGGGCGAGATCGAGGCGGGATCGCGGTGGTTGCCGCCGCTGCTGGAGTTGCTGACGCGGCTCGAGGTCGTCGTGCTCGCGGGCCGGGTGGCAGGTTCGGCCGCGGCGACGGTTCGTGCCTGCAGGCCGGACGCGAGGCTGCGGACGATGCCGCATCCGAGTCCGACGATCGTCTGCACGCATCCGCGGTTTCGCGCCCAGATCGTGGCATGCCTGGCGGAAACGGCGTCGATGCTGCTCGAAACGTCATGCGGCGCGCGGCAACTTCGGTAATCGGCAGCGGTTCGCACGTCGGCACGAAATCGATGGAGTTCTCACATGCCAGCACCCGACAGCCTGATGTCCCTGTATGCCGACGAGATGAAGGATTTGTGGTCGGCGAACGACCAGATGGCGCGCGCGGTGCGGACGCTTGCCGGACAGGCGAGCGATCCGAAGCTCAAGGCGATGCTGGACAAGTCGGTCGACGGCATCGGCACGCATACCGCGTCGCTGAAGACGCTGATCGAACAGAGCGACGGCGAGGTCGCGCCGGAGCATTGCAAGGGGATGGAAGGGCTGGTGCAGGAGGCGCTCAAGCATGGCGTGAAGGAGGCGCCGAAGGACGGCGGTCTGCGCGACATCGCGATCATCACGCAATATCAGCGGATGTCGCATTACGGCATCACCGGCTTCGGTTCGGTGGCGACGCTCGCCGAAGCGCTGGGCAAGAAGGAACATGTCTCGGCGCTGAAGAAGATCGTGTCCGACATCTACAAGGCGGACGAGTACTCGAGCCATCTCGGCGAGGCCGCGGCGAAGCTGGCGGCGCGGCACGCGGCCTGAGGTCGGGTCCGGGGGGCGGGGGCCCCCCGGCACGCGGGGGCGGTCCCCGGCGGGCGCGGACCCCGTTGGCCAGGCGCCCGAGGGGGGTGAGGG
>CAXTUK010000120.1:0-2398 GCA_964247395.1 uncultured Acetobacteraceae bacterium | reverse complement strand
CCCCCGGACACGCGGCGACGTTCCCGGTCGTCAGATCACGCCTATGACCAGCAGCACGATGAGGATGATGACGATCAGGCCGATGCCGCCGCCGTAGCCGTAGCCGGTCCAGCCGCCGAAGCCGTAGCCGGCGCCCCCGCCGAACAGCAGGAGGAGGATCAGGATGATGATGATTAACCGCATGCCAGGCTCCCGATGGGTGATTCTCGTGGATGGCGGAGTGTCCTCGTGCTCCGGCTACAGGGCAAGTCGCCGGATCGGATGAGGGGCGCGCCATGGACTGGGCGACCGAGATGGGCTAATTCGAGCTCGGCGACCTGCGGCTGCAGTCGGGCGAGACGTTGCCCGCCGCCCGGCTGGCCTGGGAGAGCTACGGCGTGCCGTCGCCCGCAAGGGACAACGTCATCGTCTATCCGACGAGCTATACCGCGACCCATGGCGATCAGGAATGGCTGATTAGCCCGACCGGCGTGCTCGACCCGACCCGATGGTTCATCGTCACGCCCGACATGTTCGGCAACGGACGGTCGTCAAGTCCTTCGAATGTCGAGACCTACCCTGGCCTGGTGACGACGGCGGACAACGTGCGGGCGCAGCAACGTTTCCTCCGTGAACGGTTCGGGATCGAGCAGGTGGCCTGCGTCTACGGGTTCTCGATGGGCGCGCAGCAGGCACACCACTGGGCGGCGCTGTTCCCCGCGATCGTCGAGCGGGCGATCGTGGTGTGCGGCAGTGTGCGCACGTCCGTCCACAACCAGGTGTTCCTTCGCGATCACCGGGCCCGTGCTGTTGCTGCCTGGCGAGACGGATCTCTACTTCCGCGTCGCTGACAACGAAGCGGAACTGGCGCATCTTCGTCATGCCGTCATGCCGCCGATTCCATCGATCTGGGGCATCGGGCGGGAAGCCCGCGCGGCCATGCGCCGGATGTAGCCTTCCTCCGCGAGGCGGTTCGGGGTTGGCTCGACGGTTGAGTCCCGCCGATCACGATTGTTTTAGTTGCAACATCGTCTGACGTGCGGATTTTTGAAGACTGTATGCGGACGTAACGAGTAGGAGGATCGCGCGGTCGGATGACCGCGTGGACATTGCTGATCTTTTCTCAGGACGATCGGCAAGTCTCAGAAGTTCGACTTGAGGTTCCGCGATGCCATATTCTCGGACAGGACCGCGCTGGTCCGCACCACCGGACAGTGACGTTCACCCACGTCTTGCCCTGGTCAGGCACTCCGACCGGCTTTTCTCGTATTCGCAACTGCTGTTCCACACGCCGATCGACGATGTCGTCGCATCGTTGCGGGCAGGGGCATCGACCCCGCAGGAATGGTGGGACGACCTGCTGGCGCGATCACCCGAGGCGGCCCAGCGCGCGGTGGAGATGTGCCGTCAAGTCGACTTCGCCGTCCTGGATCTCTGGGAGATGAGCGCGGCAGGCTCGGCCTGAGCAGGGCCGGGGCCGCGGGCCGGGCTCGGTCGCAGGCGGCGCTCGCCGCTCGATATCACGACTGCTTGATTACGATAGTGTAACGGAATTCTCCGGTTTGGCGGCAAATCCGCTTCCGGATCCGGTTCGTAATCGGTATTTGGATAAGCAACGAGAGGCGTTGTCATGACAGCTGAAATCGTCGACTTGCGCTGGATTGCCCCTCCCGGAAGTCAAGCGCATCCGCGTCTGGCGCTGGTGAGGCACGACGATCGTCTGTTCTCGTTTTCGGAACTTCTGGTCTATACGCCCCGGGAGCAGGCGCCGGCGTCACTGGAGTCGGAGGCCGTTCGGCCGCAGGAATGGTGGGACGACCTGTCGTCGCGCCTGCCGTCGGTGGCGAACCGGATCGCCGGGATGTGCCATCCTCGCGACTTCGAGGTTCTGGACCTCTACGCGATGCGGGCGAAAGGCTGCGCGTGAACCGGTCGTCGCATTGCGGGCTGGTCTGGCGAGCCCTGGTGGATTCGAACCACCGACCCACAGCTTAGAAGGCTGTTGCTCTATCCAACTGAGCTAAGGGCCCGCTGATCAGTGCGTCCAGTTGAACATCCGGCCGGGCTTGAAGTTGTCGGCGTAGGCCTTCGGCTTGACGATCCGGTCCGGGATGATCTCGATCTCGTAGGCGAGGTTCTCCCGCCTGGCATAGGCTTCGGCTTCCTCGCGGCTGTCGAATTTCAGGCGGAGCTGCGTGCGCATGTCGCCGCTGCCCCACCAGCCCATGATCGGGTCGGCGCGCTTGGGTTCGGTGCGCTCCCATTCGAGGACCCAGCCGTCCTCCTTGGCGTGACCGGACTGCATCGCCGACTTGCGCTGCTTGAAGATCCGGGCCCGTAAAGCCGTCATCGCGTCCCCCGTCATGGTCGGGGCGGCCGGACTCGAACCGGCGGCCTCGTGTACCCAAAACACGCGCGC
>CAXTUK010000119.1:0-7420 GCA_964247395.1 uncultured Acetobacteraceae bacterium | reverse complement strand
GCCGTAAACCGACCGGTAAGGATCATCATCAAGCGTTCGCGAGCGTGTAACCATTTCAACGGCTTCTTCGTTGACATGATGTTGAGAGAGACTGAGCAGGGCAGGCGGGCGACATGACACGGACAATCGCAATCATCGGCGCGCTGTGTGCAATCTCGGTCCTGCATGCGCAAGCATCGGACCTTCGCATGACTGTCGAGTCGCCGCACTTCACTTGCGAAGGCGCACAGAAGTTCCTGTCCCGCGTCGCCTTTCATCCTGGTGCTGCTGACCCGGCGCCGTTGCCATGCTGCGACGGCCAGATCGGGTGTGCGCAGTTCCTCTCGACCAACACCATCGTTCGCCAGTCGCACGAATGGCACGGCTGACGCTTGCCTGACGTTTGTAGGCGCGTTAACCCGATCACTATGACCGACGCGACGGCGCTCGACTTCTCCAAGCTCGACGCCCAGCCACCTTCCGGCGATCCCTTCCGTCACGTCGTGGTCGCCGACTTCGTCCCGTCTTCGTTCCTGCCCCGGGTGATCGCCGACCTGCCCGAAATGTCGAACGGCGGCTCGTTCCCGCCGTCGTCCCTCCGCTTGGGTCCGGCGGCCCGCCGGCTGGTCGCCGAACTCCAAGGCGAGCGTTTTCGCCAGTCGGTCGCGCGCAAGTTCGATCTCGATCTCGATCGCGCCCCGACCATGCTCACCGTCCGTGGCCGCACCCGGGACAAGGACGGTCAGATCCACCGCGACTCGACGGCCAAGCGGGTGACGGTCCTGCTCTACCTCAATCCTGAATCCGAAGCCTGGGCTCGGCGCGACGGCTGCTTGCGCCTGCTCCGGTCAGCCGACAATCTCGATGACTACGCGGTCGAGATTCCGCCGGTGAACGGCACGCTGTTGATCTTCCCCAACGGCCCCGCTACCTGGCACGGCCACAAGAGCTATGCCGGCCGCCGTTACGCCATCCAGCTCAACTACATGGCCGACGGCGCCAAGGCCCGCGCCGAGCTGCGTCGCCACAAGGTCTCCGCCATCCTCAAGCGTTTCGCCTCCGCGGCCTGACTACTCCTCCACCGATGTCCATTCCCGCCCGTCGCGGCCGAGCAGTTCCGCCGCCCCTGACGGACCGACGCTGCCGGCCTCGTATGTCTCCGGTGCCGGCGGGCTCGCCAGCGCCGGATCGACCGCCGACCAGGCGGCGTCGATGTTGTCCGCCCGCTGGAACAACGTCGCGTCGCCGATCAGGCAGTCATAGATCAGCGTCTCGTAGCCGACATTCGGCGTCAGCTGGAACGCGTCCTCGTAGCTGAACCGCATCGCGACACCGGACAGATCCATCTTCGGCCCCGGCACCTTCGCCGAGATGCCGAGCGTGATCCCCTGCTTGGGCTGAATGTTGATCGTCAGGTTGTTCGGGCTGAGCTTGTCGACCGGCGTGTCGCGGAACATCGCGTAGGGCGCCTGCTTGAAGTGCACCACCACCTCCGTCCGCCGCCCCGACATGCACTTGCCGGTTCGCAGGTAGAATGGCACCCCCGACCATCTGAAGCTGTCCGCCTCCAGCTTCATCGCGACATAGGTCTCGGTCACGCTGTCGGCGGAGACGCCCGGGCTCTGCCGATATCCTGCGACCTGCTTTCCGCCCACCGTTCCGGACGTGTACTGGCCGCGCACCACGTTCTCCGGCCGCACCGGATGCAGGCTCTCGAAGAACGACTGCTTCATCGTCCGCACGCTTTCCGCATCGAACGAGTTCGGCGGTTCCATCGTCACCATCGACAGCAGCGTGAACAGATGGTTCGGCACCATGTCCCGCAGCGCCCCGGTGGGCTCGTAGAACGCGCCGCGTTGCTCCACCCCCACCGTCTCCGCCGCCGTCACCTGGATGTGGTCGATATACTCCCGCCGCCAGAGCGGCTCGAAGATGCCGTTGCCGAAGCGGAACGCCAGGATGTTCTGCACCGTCTCCTTGCCCAGGAAATGGTCGATCCGGTAGATCTGGCTCTCGTCCGCGACCGCGAGCAGCTTGGCGTTCAGCGCCTTCGAACTCGCCAGATCCGCGCCGAACGGCTTCTCCACCACCAGCCGCCGGAATGCCCCGTCCGACTGATGCAGCAGCCCCGCGCGGCCAATTGATTCCGCCACCACGGAGAAGAACCGCGCCGCCACCGCGCAGTAGAACACCGCGTTTCCCGACACCTTGGCCTTCAGCTTCCCGACGTCCTCGTCCTTGGTGAAGTCCGCCTGCAGGTAGCTGATCCGCGACGCCAGCCGCCCCCAGGTCGCTTCGTCGATCTTCGGCGTGTAGAACTCGGCCGACGGGTCCTTGGTGAACTCCTCCATCGTCGCCCGCAGCTCGCCGCGAAACCCGTCGTCGGAGCTCTCCACCCGATCGACCGCGATCAGCTTGAAATCGTCCGCCAGCAGGTGCGCCCCGCTCAGATTGTAGAACGACGGGATCAGCAGCCGCTTGGTCAGGTCGCCATGCGCGCCGAAGATGACGAACGTGCAGGACGGCGCCGGCTCCGCCGCCGCGGGCGGGATCCGCCGGTCGCCGCTGGACGGTTTCATCGTCGCACTCATGCCGGCCGCTCCTCTTTGCCCGCACCGACGACGCATCGTCCCGCGCATGGTTCCGGCTTGCCCGCCACCGCGCGTGCGCCTACCTCGCAGCGACCAGCAGGAGCGCACGCCCATGTCGTTCAAGGTCGCAGTGGTCGGCGCCACCGGCGCGGTCGGCCGCGAGATGCTGAAGACGCTCGCCGAGCGCGACTTCCCGGTCGTCGAGATCGCCGCCGTCGCGTCGGGCCGCTCCACCGGCCAGGAGGTCTCCTTCGGCGAGAAGTCCGTCCTCAAGATACGCAATCTCGAGACGTTCGACTTCGCCGGCTGGGACCTCGCCCTGTTCAGCCCCGGCGCCGCCATCTCCGCGATCCACGCCCCGCGCGCCGCCGCCGCCGGCTGCCTGGTGATCGACAACACCAGCCAGTTCCGCATGGAGCCCGACGTTCCGCTGGTGGTCCCCGAGGTCAACCCGCACGCGCTCGGCCGCATCCGCCGCAACATCATCGCCAACCCGAACTGCTCGACGATCCAGATGGTCGTGGCGCTCAAGCCGCTGCACGATCTCGGCCGCGTCCGCCGCATCGTCGTCGCCACCTACCAGTCCGTCTCCGGCGCCGGCAAGGAAGGCATGGACGAACTCTTCACCCAGACCAAGGGCAGCTTCGTCAACGATCAGCCCACCATCCAGCAATTCACCAAGCAGATCGCCTTCAACGTCATCCCGCACATCGACAACTTCCTCGACGACGGCAGCACCAGGGAGGAATGGAAGATGGCGGTCGAGACCCGCAAGGTCCTCGACCCCGACATCGCCGTCCAGGCGACGTGCGTCCGCGTTCCCGTCTTCATCGGCCACGCCGAGGCGATCGCCGTCGAGTTCGAGCGCCACGTCTCGCTCGAGCAGGCACGCGCCGCACTCCGCGCCGCGCCGGGCGTGGTCCTGCACGACACCCGCGACGATGGCGGCTACGCCACACCGATGGAGACCGCCGGCGAGGACGCCGTCTATGTCAGCCGCCTGCGCCTCGACCCCACCGTCCCGCACGGCCTGGCCCTGTGGTGCGCCGCCGACAACCTCCGCAAGGGCGCCGCCCTGAACGCCGTGCAGATCGCCGAGGCGCTCATCGCCAGCGGCCAGCTTGGCAGGCGCGCTGCGTAGACCAGGGCGCTGCCCTGGACCCGCTGGGCGCGGCGCGCCCAGACCCGCAACCGACGGTGTCGAGATGAGCAAGGTCCTGTGAGGCACGCTCGGCTCTGCTGCATGCTGGTCGTCCTGACCGGATGTCATTCAGTGTCGGACCGGCAACGGGCGGCTGCCGGTGAAATTGACGACCGTGCCCCCGTGCAGGCGGCCGGCCAGATCACCATCCCCGCTCCGGTCGCAAAGGTCTGGTCGTTGATGACGGATATCGAGCGGTGGCCCGACTGGCAGCCCGATATCCGGCGCACCTCGATCGCCCAGAAGCTTTCCGTCGGGACGATATTTCGCTGGTCGACGGGCAGCGGTCACATCCGTTCTCGCGTCGCGCTGCTCGATCCGCAGCGACGGTTGGCCTGGACAGGTCGGCTGCTGATCTTCCGTGCCATCCATGTCTGGAAATTCCAGTCGCTGCCGGGAGGACGAACGTTCGTCGTCACCCGCGAATCGATCGCCGGTTGGCCAATCGGTTGGCTTTATTCATCGCGCGACCTCGTCGAGGCGGACCGTCGGTGGCTGGAGCGTCTCAAGCGAAGAGCCGAGACCTGAAGCCGAGCTGGCCGCCCGACGGAAATGCCGAAACGCCTGATTTCGCGCCGCAACATTGACCCGTCGGCGCGCCGCGCCTAGTTCCCTGGCGCGGCAAGGGAGCGGGTGGACCGACGATGGCTGACGCACGCGATGCATTGTTCGTGGGCCAATCGAGCGACGGCCGCCCCGTCCGGCGGCCGATGTCGCCCCACCTCGAAATCTACAAGCCGCAGCTCACCTCCGTCCTGTCGATCATGAACCGCCTGACCGGCATCGCGATCTCCGCCGGCACGCTGATGATGGTCTGGTGGCTCGTCGCCGCATCTGAAGGTCCGAAGGCCTACGCCCATGTCCAGTGGTTCGCGAGCAGCGTGCTCGGCGTCGTCGTCCTCGCCGGGTGGGCGTTCTCGCTCTGCTATCACACCTTCGCCGGCCTCCGTCATCTCGCCTGGGACGCCGGCTACGGCTACGACCTTCCCTCGGTCCACCTCTCGGGCCGCATCACGGTCATCGCCACCGGCGTCGCCTTCCTCCTGATCGTCGCCGCTTCGCTCGCCGTCTGGCTCTGATCGGACCCCGATGTCACAGACCGCCGGCGACAAGTCCGCACGCATCAGGGCCCATGCCGCCGTCATGCGCTCCCAGCTCGGCCGCGCCCGCGGCCAGGGGGTCACCGGCGCCCCCGCCGTCGAGCACTGGCGCGTCGAGCGCATCACCGCCATCGCGCTCGTCCCGCTCACCATCTGGTTCGTCGTCGCCGTCATCGCCCATCTCGGCGCCAGCCAGCCCCAGATCGCCCACTGGGCTGGCCGCCCCGTCAACGCCACCCTGCTTCTCGCGCTGATCATCATGACGTTCCATCACACCCAGCTCGGTTTGCAGGTCGTCATCGGCGACTACATCTCCAGTCGGCCGATGGAGCTCGCGGCCACGCTCGCCAACAAGGGTCTCGCGCTCCTCCTGGCGCTGTTCGCCGTCGTCGCCGTGCTGAAGATGACCTTCTGAGGACACCATGAACGCGATCAGCAAGCCGTCGAACGGCGCCTACGCCGTCATCGACCACTCCTACGACGTGGTCGTGGTCGGCGCCGGCGGATCCGGCCTTCGCGCCACGCTCGGCATGGTCGCATCGGGCCTGCGCACCGCCTGCGTCACCAAGGTCTTCCCCACCCGCTCCCACACCGTCGCCGCCCAGGGCGGCATCGGCGCAGCCCTGGGCAACATGGGCGAGGACGACTGGCGCTGGCACATGTACGACACCGTCAAGGGCTCCGACTGGCTCGGCGACCAGGACGCGATCGAGTACATGTGCCGCGAAGCGGTCCCGGCGATCTACGAGCTCGAGCACTACGGCGTCCCGTTCAGCCGCACCGAGGACGGGCGCATCTACCAGCGCCCGTTCGGCGGCCACATGACCGACTACGGCAAGTCGCCCGCCCAGCGCGCCTGCGCCGCCGCCGACCGCACCGGCCACGCCATCCTGCACACGCTCTATCAGCAGAGCCTCAAGCACAACGCCGAGTTCTTCGTCGAGTATTTCGCGCTCGACCTGATCATGGACGAGGACGGCGCCTGCCGCGGCGTCATGGCCTGGTGCCTCGAGGACGGCGCCATGCACCGCTTCCGCGCCCAGCAGGTCGTGCTCGCCACCGGCGGCTACGGCCGCGCCTATCTGAGCTGCACCAGCGCCCACACCTGCACGGGCGACGGCTCGGGCATGGCGATGCGCGCCGGCCTGCCCACCCAGGACATGGAATTCGTGCAGTTCCACCCCACCGGCATCTTCCCCGCCGGCTGCCTGCTCACCGAAGGCTGCCGCGGCGAGGGCGCCTACCTCACCAATGCCGAAGGCGAGCGCTTCATGGAGCGTTACGCCCCCACCGCCAAGGACCTCGCCTCACGCGATGTCGTCTCCCGCTCCATGACCATCGAGATCAACGAAGGGCGCGGCTGCGGTCCCGACAAGGACCACATCCTGATGCACCTCGAGCATCTCGGCGCCGACCTGCTGCACGAGCGCCTGCCCGGCATCTCAGAGACCGCCCGCGTCTTCGCCGGCGTCGATGTCGTCAAGGAGCCGGTTCCCGTGCTGCCAACCGTCCACTACAACATGGGCGGCATCCCCACGAACTATCACGGCGAAGTCCTCCGCCCCACCGAGGCGGATCCCGACGCCATCGTCCCCGGTCTGATGGCGATCGGCGAAGCCGCCTGCGTTTCCGTCCACGGCGCCAACCGCCTCGGCACCAACTCGCTGCTCGACCTGGTCGTCTTCGGCCGCGCCGCCGCCCACCGTGCCGCGGAGACCGTAAAGCCCGAAGGGCGCCAGCCCGAACTCCCCTCTCGGGCGGGCGAGTTCGCCCTCGACCGCTTCGACCGCACCCGCCACGCCAAGGGCGGCACCAAGGTTGCCGAAATGCGCGAAGGTCTGCAGCGCACCATGCAGGCGCACGCCGCCGTCTTCCGCACGACCCGCAGCCTCGACGAGGGCTGCGACAAGATCCGCCATCTCTACGCCGGCCTGTCCGACATGTCGGTCACCGACCGCAGCCTGATCTGGAACACCGACCTCGTCGAGGCGCTCGAGTTCGAGAACCTGATCGCCAACGGCGCCGTCACCATCTTCTCCGGCGCCGCCCGCCAGGAATCCCGCGGCGCCCACGCCCAGGACGATTTCCCCGAGCGCGACGATGAGAACTGGATGAAGCACTCCGTCTCCACCTGCGACGAGAAGGGCGACGTGAAACTCTCATACCGCCCGGTCCGAATGCGGACCCTGACCAACGAGGTCTCCGTCTTCCCGCCCAAGAAGCGCGTCTACTAGCGAGACGCACAAGGACACCGCCCGAAATGGTCGAGCTTACCCTTCCCAAGAACAGCCGCGTCGGCCCCGGCCGCACCTACAAGGCCCCCGCCGGCGCCACCCGCGTCAAGGAATTCAAGGTCTATCGCTGGAGCCCCGACGATGGCGAGAACCCGCGCATCGACAGCTACCAGGTCGACCTCGACCGCGTCGGCCCCATGGTTCTCGACGCCCTGATCCACATCAAGAACGAGATCGACCCGACGCTGGCCTTCCGCCGCTCCTGCCGCGAAGGCATCTGCGGCTCCTGCTCGATGAACATCGACGGCACCAACA
>CAXTUK010000118.1:0-7468 GCA_964247395.1 uncultured Acetobacteraceae bacterium | reverse complement strand
GTCGCCGGCGGTGACGTCGAAGGAGGCACCGCTCACCATGCGGGCCTCGTCGGAGGCAAGCCAGAGATAGGCGGGTGCGACGTCGTCGGGGTCGATCCAAGGCACGTTGAGCGGCGTCTTGGCGGTTTGCGACTGGACGATCCTGGGCTCCAACGGCCCGTCCGGCACTGTGCCATGGCCTTCGATGGCGGCTTGCCGGTATCGCGATTCGTTGCGCGTCAGTTTGGTGTCGATCAGTCCCGGGACCACGGCGTTGACCGTGATGCCGAACTCGCCGAGTTCGAGGGCGGCGGACTTCATCAGACCGAACAATCCCCATTTCGAGGCGGAATAGGCGCTGCCTTCGCGCATTCCGTGCCGCCCCTGGGTGGAGGAGGTGACGATGATCCGGCCGCTCTTTCGCCTGATCATGCCCGGGATCACCGCACGCAGGCAGCGCGCGGTGCCGGTCAGGTTGATGTCGATCTGGTCGTCCCAATCAGGATCGGTCATCTCGGCGAGCGAGACGAAGGACTGGATGCCGGCGATCGCGGCCAGGATGTCGACCCGCCCGAACTGCGACAGCACGGCGTCGACAGACGCCTGGACAGCGGCCTGATCCCTGATGTCGGCGTCGAGCCGCAGCCAATCCTGTCCGGCCTGCCGTACCAGGCGGCCGGTCTGTTCGAGGTCGTCGGCCTGCGTCGTATCGTAGCGCAGGATCGCGCTGACCCGGCCGCCGGCATCGAGGCCCGCCACGCTCGCGCCCTCGCGCGCATAGAGTTCTGCGACGGCTCGGCCGATGCCGCGGCCGGCGCCGGTGACGATCGCGACCTTGCCTGCCAGCCGTCCTGCCATGTCCGGTCTCCCATGCGCGTCGAACGAACGCGGGGCGGCGGCGTTTCCGGATGGAACGAGGATCGGGCGATGGCGAAGGGCGAGGACGATCGGCACGAGATCGAGCGCGCGTTCAACGAAGTCGTGAACATGACGCCGTCCGAACTGCGCAGATGGCTCGAGACCGACGAGAGCCGATCGGTCGGGATGACGCACGAAGGCGAGAAGGTCACCAGCACATCCGACCACGAGGCCGTCGGCCACGAGATGGGGCGGCGGGTCCTCGAGGTGCGGGCCAGAAAGGCGAGCGAACGCGACGAGGACGACGTGGCCGCGATGCGCAAGGTCGTCGGCTACGTGCACCGACACGGCAAGCAGCGGCCCGAGGGGGACATCACCGACACGCGCTGGCGCAAGTCGCTGATGAACTGGGGCCACGATCCGCTGAAGGGCTAGGGATCGAGGCCGACCGGCCGGAACGCGGCGGCGCGTGCGTCCACCAGCGCCTCCCATGGAGGCGGCCCGAGCGGGTGCTTGACCGCCATGACCATGGTGACCAGCAGGTTGATGCGTTCGCGCTTCGTCGCGTCCGTGGTCTCGTCGCGAGCCTGGCAGAGCGCTGCCAGCGCGGCGACGAGGCGTCCGGTGTCGACCCGCGGCCGCTCGGCGATGGCGGCGTCGAGGAGTTCCGCCAGCTTGGCGTCACTCGGCGGCATGGCCGACCTGCTTGCGGGTCCGGAGGCGGCCCGCCCGCAGATTGCAGGTGATCGCCTTGGTCGAATGGATGCTGGTGTTGGAATCGCCGGTCATCGCCAGCAGCACATTGGCGACCGCGCCGGTCGCGTAGCCCTCCCGGCCGAACACCCAGGGCATGCCGAGCTGGTAGATCGTGCGGCCGTTGATGGTGAACGGCCGCATCCGCTCGGTGACCAGCGCACGCACCTCGATCTCGCCGCGCCTGGTGGACAGGACCGTCCAGTCTCGATTGCGGATGCCGAGCTGGCTGGCGAGCTCGGGAGGCACCTCGACGAACGCCTCGGGCTGCAGCTCGGCGGTGTGCGGCTGCACCCGGCTCATGACGCCGCCGCAATGCAGCTCGGTCAACCGGAAGGTCGTGAACACGTGCGGGTAGGCGGGATCGGCCGGCTCGTGCAGCTCGTTGCCGGGGCGCGTCCACCGATAGGCGGTCGGGCTGTCCTGCTGCGCGTAGAGCGCGTTGGCGGTCGGGCTCTCGATCGGTTCGTAGTGCGTCGGCAGCGGGCCGTCCTTGAGGCCGGTGGGCACGAACAGCATCGCCTTGCCGTCGGCGAGCATGATGAACGGGTCGTCGCCGCCATGCGCGTCCATGCCTTGCGGCTGGGTGCTGAAATCCGGTCGGTACGAGGGCGGCCTGGTGGCGATGAAATCGGGCACGTCGCTGCCGACCCATGTCGACGCCGCCTCGTCCCACCAGACCAGCTTCTTGCGTTCCGACCAGGGACGGCCGTCGACATCGGCGGAGGCGCGATTGTAGAGGGTGCGCCGGTTGGAGGGCCACGCGAACGCCCAGCCGGCATGGCTGCTGCTCGCGGGCCCGATGTCGGGCTTGCGGGAACGCGCCACGTTGTGGCCGTCGGCCGGGCAGATGCCGCAATACATCCAGCCGCCGCAGGCGGTGGTGCCGTCGTCCCTGAGGTCCTGGTAGCTGGCGATCTGCTTGCGATCGGCGACGGTGTAGCCGTTGATCTCGCGCAGCACCGCCTCGGCGTCGGGCTCCTGGTTCCTGCCGCGCTCCGGATAGTTCCAGGTCAGCGCCTGGATCGGGCGATCGCGCGGCTGGTCGCTGTCGGCATAGAGCGCGCGCAGCCGCTTGCCGAGATGATGGATGAACCACAGGTCCGAACGGCTGTCGCCGGGTGCTTCGAGCACCGTGTCGTGCCATTGCACCAGGCGGTTGGTGTTGGTGACCGTTCCGTCCTTTTCTCCGGTGAGCGCGCTCGGGAAGAAGAACACCTCGGTCTCGATGTCCGCAGGCGTCGTGTCGCCGCGCTGCACCAGCCGGCCCTTCTGCCAGAAGTTCGCCGTCTCGGTCATCGCCATGTCGCGCACGACCAGCCACTCGAGCTTGCCGAGGCCGTGCTCGACCAGGTCGGCATTGACCGCGCCCACCAGCGGGTTCTGGCCCATCATGAACCAGCCGCGCATCAGCCCGTCGGCCATCGCCAGCGTCATCACCTGCTGCGACACGTCGCCGGTCAGCTTGGGCAGGAACTGGTAGCCCCACTCGTTCTCCGCCGTCGCGTGCTCGCCGTACCAGGCCTTGAGCAGGCTGACCGCGTATTTCGGGAAATTGTGCCACCAGCCGGTGGCCGGCGTCTCCTCGTGCAGGTAGTCGGCCAGCGTTGCATGGTTCTTGAACACGTTCGGCTGCGGCAGATAGGTGGGCAGCATGTTGTAGAGCGTCGGGATGTCGGTGCTGCCCTGGATCGAGGCATGACCGCGCAGCGCCAGGATGCCGCCGCCCGGACGGCCCATGTTGCCGAGCAGCATCTGCACGATCGAGGCGGCGCGGATGATCTGCACGCCCGTCGAATGGTGGGTCCAGCCGACGGCGTAGGCGATGGTTCCCGTCCGCTCCGGTCCCGAATTGTCGGCGAGCCTGCGGCACACTTCGAGGAATGTCTCGCGCGACGTGCCGCATACGCTCTCGACCATCTCCGGCGTGTAGCGGGCGTAGTGCCGGCGCATGATCTGATAGACGCAGTTCGGGTGCTGCAGGCTTGGGTCGCGCGGCGCCGGGCCGCGCGCCATCGACTGGTAGGCCGTCTTGTCGCCCTCGTGCGCGCGCACGCTGTGCTCGGCGAGCGAGGACGGCACCGTCTTGCCTTCGTACTGCCAGGTGTTCTCGGCATAGGTCTCGCTCGCCGGGTCGTAGCCGGAGAACAGCCCGTCATTCTGCTCCGGATCGCCGTAGCCGTCCTCGATGATGTGGCTGACGTTGGTGAAGTTCAGCACGTAGTCGCGGAACCAGCGGTCCTCCTCGAGCAGCCACCTGATGATGCCGCCGAGGAAGGCGATGTCGGAGCCCGACCGGAGCGGCGCGTGCAGATCGGCGAGCGCCGTGGTGCGCGTGAAGCGCGGGTCGGCATGGATGATCGTCGCACCCCGCTCCTTGGCCTGCAGGACGAAGCGGAACGCGATCGGATGGTTCTCGGCCATGTTCGAGCCCATGACGAGCACGCAATCCGCGTTGGCCACGTCCCAGACCGGCATGGTGGCGGCGCCGCGTCCGAAGGAGGTCCCCAGACTGGGGACCGATGACGAGTGTCAGATCCTGGCCTGGTTCTCGACGCTGACGACGCCGAGGCCGCCGGTGAGCAGCTTCTTGATCAGGTAGTTCTCTTCATTGTCGAGGGTGGCGCCCCCGAGCGAACCCAGACCGAGCGTCTGGTTGACCGGGCGCCCGTCGGCGAGCCGCTCGACGAACGTCTCGTCGCGCGTCTTCCTGGTGAGCGCCGCAACGCGGTCCATAGCCCAATCGAGCGGCCGCTCCTCCCACTCGGTCGAGCGGGGCGCGCGATAGAGCACCTTGTTGATCCGGTCGGGACTGGTGAGCACACCGAGGGTCGAGGCGCCCTTCGGGCAGAGCGTGCCCTGGTTGATCGGGTTGCGCGGATCGCCCTCGATATGGATCGGCTTGCCGTTCCTGGCATAGACGAGCTGGCCGCAACCCACCGCGCAGAACGGGCAGACGCTGGTGCCGACGGTGTCGGCCTGCTCCAGTCGGGGACGAAGAGTGGCGGACGCCGTGCTGCGTGCGCCTTCGGCGTAGGGGCTCTGACCCGCGAACTGGCGCGGCAGGGTCCAGTCGCGCAGGAACCCTTCCACTCGGGCCGCCATTCCCTGGCGAAGCTTCTTCATCGCTTTTGGCTCCCGGTCAGCGTCGATCGACGACGCCAAGGTGCGACGTGAGGCGCGGACGCGCAAGGCGGATCACGCGTCACGGTGGCACGCGAGAGGATGTCCGCGGCGAGTTTGAAGCAATGACCAGGCGGCCGTGCGACGCTCAAGCCGGAGGGCTGGCCGCCTGCGGGTCTCGATGATTTCTCGACCCGGAACGCAGTGCGGACTCATACAGACGCGCGCAACGACGGCCATCCGCCTTCGCCTGATACAAGGCCAGATCGGCGTTCGTCAGTAACTCCTCGGCATCCATGCCATGCCGCGGGTTGATGCCGATGCCGACGCTCGCTCCCACTTCGACCTGCTGATCATCGACGCACATTGTCCGAGAGATGGCGTGCACGATCCGATCGCCGATCGCGACAGCGTCCGTCGGATCGTCGGTCCCGGGCAGCAGGACCGCGAACTCGTCGCCGCCCAGACGCGCGACGAGATCGCCCGGGCGTGCCGACCGGGTCAGGCGAGAGGCCACTTCCCGCAGCACCGCGTCGCCGGCCGAGTGTCCGAGCGTGTCGTTGACGGCCTTGAACCCGTCGAGATCGACCAGGAGCAGCGCTGCCGGCGCGGCGACCGCGCCGATCTCGGAGAGGCGTGCACGCAAAACGGTCCGATTGGCGATCTCGGTCAACGGGTCGATATGGGCCAACCGGGACAGGCGCTCCTCGTTGGCGAGACGCTCTCTCAGCTCGCGATCGATGGCCTCCCGTTCGGTCGCCTTCGCAGTCGTCCAGTCCCGCCAGAGACGAAGGTTGCCGTAGATGACCGAAACGCTGCCGAACGTGATGCCGACGATGATCGGCGCGCTCAACCGATCCGGGAAGCAGAGAGCGACGATCGGAAGCAGAACCATGTACCCGATGAACGGCATCATCGAGGCATACAGGGCGGCGGCGCACCCGACCGTGTTCAAGGCGGTGCTGGTCAGCGAGCCGATGAGCAGGAACGCGGCGCAAGCGCCGCCCCAGCCCCCCATGCGAGCGACTTCGAGCAGCGTGATGCTGCCGAAGACGACGCTGTTCATCGCCAGCAAGGCGATGAGGACGACATAGCCGACCCGGTCCAGGGTCGGGAACAAGGGGCGGCGGCCTGCGAAGCAGACATGTTCGATGACCTGCAGGACCGTATAGAGGCCGAACCAGGTCGCCGCGTTCGTCCAGCCGAGCAACGAGCCGAAGCAGCCGGCGGTGAAGGCGCACGTCGCCAGCCGCATGCCCATCTGCCGCTGCCGTGAGCGGAGCGTGTCGTGGATCGGACCTCGGTCGTTGTCGGTCATCGAGAGCATATGTTCCGGAGGTCTGGATGGAGACTTTCATCGTGATCCCGACGGGTAAAATGATCGTAAAGCGGCGTGCGGCGATCCGGCAGGAACGTTCCGGTCCTTTGAAGAAGGCTCGCCAGTCCGGATGAAGCTGATACCATTCGGCATGGACACGATGACCGGCACCATGGCGATCGTGCAGGAGAGCCGCTTCACGCTGATCGACGACGACGGCGCCGGCCACCTGTTCCTGCTCGGCCACGCGTCGCTGGCCGAGCCGTCGCAACTGGTGGAACTGCAGCGCCGCCGGGCGCGGGTCCGCGTCAGCTATGTCGCCGCGCCCGACATCATCGGTCTGGTCGCACGCAGGATCGACGTGGAGTAGGACCCGCCATGGTCATGGACATGCATCCGCGCGCGCGGGACCACCACCAGTCCGAGTTCGGCGGCCCGATCCCGAACGAGAGCGAGATCACCGCGGGCGTCCTGATCGAGCCCGGCAAGTCGTATGGCTTCTTCACCGACACCTCGGTCTGCATCGGCTGCAAGGCCTGCGAGGTGGCGTGCAAGGAGTGGAACAACCTTCCGGCGGACCATGTCGGGATGACCGGCCAGAGCTACGACAACACCGGGTCGCTGTCGGCGAATTCCTGGCGGCACGTGAGCTTCATCGAGCAGCCCGGCGGCAAGGGCGTCCGCGACAATCATCAGCCCGCCTTCCAGAGCGGCTGGCTGATGATGAGCGACGTCTGCAAGCACTGCCACAATCCGCCCTGCATGGAGGCCTGCCCGACGGGCGCGCTGTTCAAGACCGAGTTCGACACCGTCGTCGTCCAGCAGGACATCTGCAACGGCTGCGGCTACTGCGTGCCGGCCTGTCCGTTCGGCGTGGTCGATCTCAACCAGATCGACGGCAAGGCGCACAAATGCACGCTCTGCTACGACCGGTTGAAGGGCGGCCTCGAGCCGGCCTGCGCCAAGTCGTGCCCGACCGAAAGCATCCAGTTCGGCGAGGTCGGGATGCTGCAGGAGAGGGCACGCGAGCGGGTGAGGACGCTGCACGCGCATGGCCGCGAGGACGCCTATCTCTACGGCGTGCCGGACAGCCCCGGCGCCACCGGCGATCTCGGGCATCTCAACGCGTTCTTCCTGCTGACCGACCGGCCGGAGGTCTACAACCTGCCCGCGGCGCCCACGCGCGCGTCGCGCCGGGTGGCGCCCGCCTTCAGGTCGGGCCTGGCGACGATGGCCGGCCTCGCGCTGGCGACGCTCGCGCTGATGGCCGCCTCCGGCGACCGAAGCTGATGCCGGACGGTCCGCGGCAGGCCTGGAACGGGCCGACCTACTACGGCCGCTCGCAGCTCAAGGCGGCGCCGTTCAACAATTTCGTCGTCGGCGGCTACATCTTTCTCGCCGTCCTGTCGGGCGGCTCGATGATCGTCTCGACCATCG
>CAXTUK010000117.1:0-7487 GCA_964247395.1 uncultured Acetobacteraceae bacterium | reverse complement strand
GCTTCTTTTCGAGCGAGCAGTTTTCCCGCTCAGCCTGATTCCAGTCTGAGCCGGACTGCTCTAGCCGGGTGCCGAGGTTGCCTTCGGGCGGAAGCGTTCGGCGATCTTCGCGCAGATCGCGCCGATGACGACGAGAATCGCGAGCGGGCGGGCGGTGCCGTCGTCGAACTGGCCCACGAGCGACGAGGCGACCGCGCCGAGCAGGAACTGAAGCGTGCCGAGAAGGGCCGACGCGCTGCCGGCGTGGGCGGCGTGGCGGGCCAGGGCGCCGACCGGGGCGAGCGGGCCGAGGATGCCCATGCAGACCATGTTGCCGGCGATGGCGCCCATCAGCACCGGCAGGCCGCCGGCGCCGGTGATGGAGACGGCGAGCAGCAGGAGGCTGGTGGCGATGAACAGGGTGGCGCAGTGGCGGAGCAGCCGGTCGACGCCGAAGCGGGCGGCGAGCGGCACGCCGAGCTGGGCGCTGCCGATATAGACCGCGGCATTGGCGCTGAAGGCGAGCGCGTACTGGGCCGGCGTCAGGCCGTATTGGTGGACATAGGCGACGGGGGAGCCGCCGAGATAGGCGAAGAGGGCGAACAGCGCCATGCCGCCGATGCCGGCGTTGCTGATGAAGCCGCGCTCGACGAGGATGCCGGCGTAGCGGGTGACCTGGGTGGCGAGGTCGACGCGGATGCGCAGTTCGGCCGCCAGCGTGTCGGGCAGCAGACGCCAGACCAGGACGAAGGCGATGACGCCGTAGGCGACGGCGATCCAGAAGATGAACCGCCAGCTGGCGACGATCAGCAGGACGCCGCCGAGCGAGGGGGCGACGATCGGGACCGCGCCCATCACCAGGATGAGCTGGGCCATCAGGCGTCTGGCTTCGTGGCCGTCGCGCAGGTCGCGGACGATGGCCCGCGGCACGACCATCGAGGCCGACGCGCCGAGGGCGGCGAGGAAGCGGAAGGTCGAAAGCGAGCCGATGCTCCACGACAGGGCGCAGCCGGTGGACGCGAGGGTGAACAGGATGGTGCCGAGCAGCAGCGGCGCACGCCTGCCGAACCGATCGCAGAGCGGGCCCTGGACGATCTGGCCGACGGCGAGGCCGGCGAACCAGGTGGCGAGCGTGACCTGGGCGCTGCCGGCAGCGCCGTGCAGGGTGCGCTCGATGGCGGGAAATGCCGGGAGATAGGCGTCCGTCGAGAGCGGTCCGACGGCGGCGAGGAAGCCGAGCAGGACGGGGAGCCAGACCGGGATCGGGCCGCGTCGGAGCGCGCGGAGCAGGGCGTTCCTGCGGTTGGGGGTGCTGCTTGACCGGGGCAGCGCCGGCACGTCAGTTAGGCTCATGCGACGCATTCTATCGGGCATCCAGCCTTCGGGCGTCCCCACGATCGGCAATTATCTCGGGGCGCTGCGTCACTGGGTGGCGCTGCAGGACGACAACGAGTGCCTCTATTGCGTGGTCGACCTGCACGCGATCACGGTGTGGCAGGATCCGGCGCTGCTGCGCCGGCAGGTCCGGGAGTCGGCGGCGGTGCTGCTGGCGTGCGGGGTGGATGCCGGGCGCGCGGTGCTGTTCAACCAGGCGGCGGTGCCGGCGCACGCACGGCTCGCCTGGCTGCTCAACTGCGTCTGCCGGATCGGCTGGCTGAACCGGATGACGCAGTTCAAGGACAAGGCCGGCCGCGACCGGGCGGCGGCGAGCGTCGGGCTGTACGCGTATCCGAACCTGATGGCGGCCGACATCCTGGCCTATCACGCGACCGCGGTGCCGGTGGGCGACGATCAGCGGCAGCATCTCGAGCTGACCAACGACATCGCGCAGAAGTTCAACCACGATTACGGGGTCGCGTTCTTCCCTGGCGTGGAGGCGTTGGTCGGCGCGGAGGCGTCGCGCATCATGAGCCTGCGTGACGGGACGAGGAAGATGTCGAAATCCGATCCGTCCGAGCAGAGCCGGATCGAGCTGACGGACAGCGACGAGGAGATCGCGCTCAAGATCAGGCGGGCGCGGACGGATCCGGACGCGCTGCCGTCGGAACGGGCCGGGCTGGAGGGGCGGGCGGAGGCGCGCAACCTGGTCGAGATCATGGCGGCGGTGACCGGCGGCGGGGTCGATGGCGTGTTGCGCGAGCACGGGGGAACGGGGTTCAGCGCGTTCAAGGAGGCGCTGGCCGGCGCGGTGATCGCGCGGGTGGCGCCGATCCGCACGCAGGCGTTGCGGCTGATGGGCGACGAGGCGCATCTGGACGAGGTGCTGCGAACGGGCGCTGCGCGGGCGAGCGCGATCGCCGAACCGCTCGTGCGCGAGGCGGAGCGGCTGATGGGATTGCTGACGTGAGCGAAACGGGCATGGATTGTTGACGGCTGGCCCGATGCGCCAGGCGGTGCAGACGATCGAGGTGGCGACGCGGGGCCGCGGGCTGTTCGACGTCACCGGGCGGATCACCGACTGGGTCGCGGAGCAGGGGGTCGGGACAGGGCTGCTGACGATCTGGTGCCGGCACACCTCGGCGTCGCTGCTGGTGCAGGAGAACGCGAGCCCCGAGGTGCTGCTCGACATCGACGAGTTCTTCTCGGTGCTGGCGCCGGAGGACGCCCATCGCTACCGGCATTCGGTGGAAGGTCCGGACGACATGCCGGCGCATCTGCGCGCTGCCTTGACGCAGGTGCAACTGACGATCCCGGTCAGCGGTGGCGCGCCGATGCTCGGGACCTGGCAGGGGATCTATCTCTTCGAGCACCGGGCGCGGCCGCATCGCCGGTCGCTGGTGCTGCACCTGTCGGGCGAGTGAGCTCAGAAGGCCTCGCGGTAGAGGGCGAGCGCATCGGCTTCGGCGAGCTCGACCGGGTTGTTGACCAGCAGCCGCTGGTGCTGCATCGCGTCGGCGGCCAGCATGGGGAGACTGTCGGCGGCGACGCCGACTTCGGCGAGGCGCCTCGGGGCGCCGCTCTCGTCCAGCAGCCGCGTCATCTCGGCGACGAAGGCGAGCGAACCGGTATGCGTGTCGCCTGATCGCGGTCCAAGGAGGACATCGGCCAGCTCGGCGTAGAGTGGCGCCGCGGCGTCCTGGTTGAAGCGCAGCACCGGGCCGAGCATCAGCGCGTTCGAGAGGCCGTGCGGCACGTGGTAGCGGCCGCCCAGCGGATAGGCGAGCGCGTGCACGGCGGCGACCGGCGCGTTGGCGAACGCCTGGCCGGCCAGCATCGCGCCGAGCAGCATCGCTTCGCGCGCGGGGCGGTCGGCCCCGTCGCGGCAGGCGGTGACGAGATGGGCGGCGAGCAGGCGCAACGCCTCCCGGGCCAGGGCGTCCGAGATCGGGTTCTTGCGATGGCGGCTGGTGTAGGCCTCGATCGCGTGGACCATGGCGTCGATGCCGGTGGCCGCGGTTTGGATCGCGGGCAGCCCGAGCGTCAGTTCGGCGTCGAGGAGGGCGAAATCGCAGAACAGTTGCGGCGAGACGACGCCCAGCTTGGTGGTCTCGCCGGTGGTGAGCACGCTGATGTTGGTCACCTCGGAGCCGGTGCCGGCGGTGGTCGGGATCAGCACCAGGGGGAGCCGGCCGCCGGCGACCTTGCCGATGCCGTACATCTCCGCCAAGGGCTGCTCGGAGATCGCCAGGACGGCGCACAGCTTGGCGACGTCGAGCGAGGAGCCGCCGCCGATCCCGATCACCAGATCGATGGCGCCGGCACGGGCGTGATCGACGCAGGCTGCCAGCACGGATTCGGGCGGGTCGGCGATGACGCCGTCGAACGCCTCGACCGAGAAGCCGGCTTCCTGCAGGGCGGCGCGCACCGGCGTCAGGAGCCCAGCGCGGACCAGTCCGGCATCGGTCACCAGCAGGGCACGGCGCGCGGCGAACCGGGCGGCGAGCAGCGCGCCGAGACGCCCGGCCGCGCCCCACTCGACGTGGAGGGCGGGAACGGTCTGGAACGCGAAGGGAGCTCGACCGGCGTTCATGGGCGTCTCCGAGAGGCATCGATCGCCCCAAGTGCACAATGAACGACCGATCCGGCCGGGTCACTAGTCGGCATGGGAGAGCGGACGAGGCTCGGTTAGAGCCGATCACATCTTGCTGCGTGAACGCCTTCGTTCGCCTTCCCTGCTGGATCGATCGCGCGATCGGGGAGTAGCGCTTTCGTCGGTCCGCCGTCGCGGCTGGACCGGGACCGGGAGGAAGCGAAGAATGATGATGCATCGGCGGCAATTCGGCCGGATGACGATGGGCGTCGTGGCGGGAGCGGCACTTGCCGCGCGAACGAGTGCCGCTCGCGCGGCGACGATCTATCAACGGCCGCCTGTCGCGCAGCGCGGCTTCACCAATCCGGCAGTCGAACGGACGATCGCGGCGACGCTGAAGAACATCAGCGATCCGAGGCTCGCGGAGATCTTCACCAACACCTATCCGTTCGCGCTCGACAACTATGTCAGCTTCACGGAATCGGGCGGTGTGCCGGACACCTATGTGTCGACGGGCGACATCCCGGCGATGTGGCTGCGCGACTCGAGCGCCGAACTGTTCCCGTTCATCGACGCGTCGGTCGGCGATCAGGCATTGCGGCAGGCGATGGTGGGGCTCATCCATCGTCAGGCGCGTTGCCTGCAGACCGACCCCTACGCCAACGCCTTCAACAAGGACTTCACGATCTGGGAGCGGAAATACGAGCTGGACTCGCTCTGCTGGCCGGTGCGGTTCGCGTTCAACTACTGGCTCAGGACCGGCGATCGCTCCGGTTTCGATACAGAATGGTTCGACGCGGCGCGCACCGTCGTGAACACGATGCGCGAGCAGCAACGTCCCGGCGGAACACAGACCGGTCCCTATCGCTACACGGGTCCGTATTATTGTCCCGGGAACGGATGGGGAAATCCGATCCGGCCGGTGGGCCTGATCGCGTCGACGTTCCGGCCAAGCGACGATCCGACGAACTACCTGTTCCTGGTCCCGTCCAACTTCTTCGCACTCGAGTCGCTGTACCAGCTGATGGTCATCGCGGTCGAGGTGTATCACGATGCCGCGTTCGCGACAGCGTGCGCCCGGTTCGGCGACGAGCTGGTGACGCTGCTGAACCGGTACGCGATCGCGACCGTGAACGGGCAACGCATCTGGGCCTACGAAGTCGACGGGCTGGGCAACCAGTTCCTGGCCGACGACGCCAACCTGCCGAACCTGCTTGGCCTGCCCTATATCGGCGGGAGCAGCACGACCGACCCGGTCTACCAGGCGACGCGTGCGTTCTCGCTGAGCCACGCGAACCCGTATTACCATTCGGGACCGGTCGGAAGCGGCATCGGCAGTCCGCACACGGATCCGGCGGACAATTTCTGGCCGCTCGCCCTGATCGCCCAGGGCGTGACGTCGGAGAGCGACGCGGAGATCGCGATGGCGATCCGTACCCTGGTCGACAGCGACGGCGGCACGGGGCTGATCCACGAATCGGTCAACGTCGATGACCCGACCATCTACACGCGCGACTATTTCGGCTGGGCCAACGAGTTCTTCGCCGAGTTCATCCTGAAGGTGAACACCGAGCGGCCGGCCTTGCTCCGCTCGATCTCCGGCTAGGAGACCGATCGATCGTACAAGCGGGGACGGCCGGGCATGTCGACAGCAACGATGCCGCCTGTGTCCTGGGCCTGGAGGCAGGCGTCGGCGGCGACGGCGGCGGCGTAGCCGTCCCAGGCGGTGGGGCCGGTCAGCGCGCCGGCGTTGCAGCCGTCGATGAAGGCCTGCAGTTCGGCGTCGTAGGCGTCGATGAAGCGCTGCTTCCAGTCGGTCGGGACGGCGGACGAGGCGCGCGCCGCCTGACGCACGGGAACCGCGGCGGGCTCGGGGAGGGAGGCGGTGCCGGTCTCGCCCACCACGGTGCACTGGATGTCGTAGCCGTAGCGGCAGTTGACGAAGATCTCGACGTCGATGCGCACGCCGCGATCGGTCTCGAGCAGCACGATCTGCGGATCGCGCAGGCCCGGCCGCGCGTTGGGCGTCGTGCGCGGGAAGATCACCTGGGCGGAGACGTAGTCCTGGTCGAGCAGCCAGCGCAGCACGTCGAGCTCGTGGATCAGCGTATCGGTGATCGCCATGTCGGTGGTGTAGGCGGGTGCGACGGTCGGATTGCGGTGGGCGCAATGGACCATCAGCGGTTCGCCGATGGCGCCGGTGGCGAGCACGTGCCTGAGCGCGCGGTAGCCGGCATCGTAGGGGCGCATGAAGCCGACCTGGACGAGGCGGCGGCCCAGGCCGAGCTCGAATTCCAGGATGGCGCGGCAGTCGGCGGCGGTGGTGGCGAGCGGCTTCTCGCAGAAGACGAACTTGCCCGCCGCGAGGGCGGCGAGGACGAACTCGGCATGGCTCGGACCCGAGCTGGTGACGAGGACCGCGTCGATGTCGGGCGAGCGGATCAGGGCGTGGCCGTCGGGATGGATCCGGGCCGCCGGATTGAAGCGGTGCAGCGCCTCGCGGGCGCGATCGGGTTCGATGTCGGCGGCGGCGGCGACGACGGCGCCGGAGAGGACGGCGCTGCAGCGGCGGATGTGGTCCTGGCCGATCGCGCCGGCGCCGACGACGCCGAGCCTGACGGTCATGCCGCGGCGATCAGGGCACGGCGCAGGTGCTGGTGGCCCGCGCGGGCGTAGTCGAGCGGGTTGGCCCTGGCGGGATCCTGCTCGGCCTCGAGGACGATCCAGCCTTGATAGCCCGCGAGTGCCACGAAGATCGGATCGTAGTCGATGCTGCCGTCGCCGGGGACAGTGTAGACGCCTTCGAGGACGGCGTGGAGGAAGCTCCAGTCCTCGACGTCGGCGCGGCGGCGGACGTCGCCGCGGACGTCCTTGGCGTGGACGTGGACGATGCGGCTGCGATACGCGCGGGCGAGCTCGGCGGCGTCGGCGCCGGCCCAGGTGGCGTGGCCGGTGTCGAGCAGCAATCCGACCGACGGACCGGTGCTGTCGATCAGGCGGCCGATGTCGTCGCGGCTCTGCACCACGGTGCCGATGTGGTGGTGATAGGCGAGTGCCACGCCTTCCGCTTCCAGAGCGTCCGCGAGCGCGGTCAGGCGGTCGCCGAAGCGGGTCCACTCGCCGGGGGGCAGGACGGGGCGCGCCGAGAGCGGCCTGGTGATGTCGGCGTGGATGGCGCCGGTGGTCTCGGCGAACACCAGCACGTCGCTGTCCATGGCGAGGAGCAGGTCGAGATGCGGACGCAGGGCGGCGAGCTCGGCCTGCGCGTCGCGCTGGAGGAGCCGGGCCGAATACCAGCCGGAGATGCAGGCGAGACTGTAGGGGGCGAGGGCCGCGCGCAGTGCTTCGGGATCGCGAGGGAATTTGTGGCCGAGTTCCACGCCTTCGAAGCCGGCCTCGGCGGCTTCGGCGAGGCAGGTCTCGAGCGGCGTGTCGCCGCCGAGTTCCTGCATGTCGTCGTTCGACCAGCCGATAGGGTTGACGCCGAGGCGGATGGTCATGACCGACGACGACACATTCCCGGCCGGAACCGCCTCAG
>CAXTUK010000116.1:0-7512 GCA_964247395.1 uncultured Acetobacteraceae bacterium | reverse complement strand
GACTGCAGCTCCACCGCCTCGCCGCTGGCGAGCCTGGCCAGGTTGCGCCGCCTGCCGGCCAGGCGCTGGCGCTCGCTCGCATGCTGCGCCACGCCCTTCCGGGCTTCGGTGCGCGTGTTGCGCGAAGGATCGACGGTAGCCACCCCGGTGTTGCCGTCGATGACGACGAAATGCCCGTCATGCGCCGCCTCCGCGAGACCGGACGCCGCGATCACCGCGGGAACGCCGAGCGCGCACAGCATGATCGCGGTGTGGTCGGCCGCACCCCCTTCGTCGGTGGCCACACCCGCGACACGGGTCGGATCGATCAGGGCGACATCGGCAGGGCGGAGCCGGTCGGCGACCAGGATCGCGCCGCGCGGCAGGTTGCCGAGCGCCCTGAACGGCGCCTCGGCGAGGTTGCGGGTCAGGCGGCGGCCGATCTCCTCGACCTCGCCGGCACGACGCAGCAGCGAGGCGCCATCCTCCTCGGGGAGCGCCAGCAGACGGCCCGCGGCGAGGCGGACCTCCTCGCCGACCGCAAGCTCGGCGGAGATCAGCCCATCGGCGATCCGCCGCTGGATCCCGCGCAGCAGGCGCGACGAGCCGAGCATCTGTCGATAGGCGTCGATCAGCGGCGCGATCTCGCGCTCGCTCTCGTCAGGCAGCAGCGTCAGCCGCGCACGCAGCTTGGCGAGCTGGGCCAGCGATCGCTCGGTCGCCCGCTTCAGCCGGGCAAGCTCGTTCTCGACCTCGCCCGGCTCGATAGCGCGGCCCGCGAGACCCGCGTCGTGCTCATAGGTGCAATAGGCGGGACCGATCGCGATCCCGCCACAGGCGGGGTGCCCACGAAACGTGCGCTCGCGCGCCCGTCCCGCCTCCTGTCGTGAAGGCGTCGAACCGCCGCCTTCGGGCGCGTCAGTCCTGTTCACCGAATCCGGCTTCGACGAGAGTGGCCAGCGCGTCGAGCGCCTCCTTCGCGTCCCAGCCGTCGGCGACGAGCTCGATCAAGGAGCCGCGGCCGGCACCCAGCATCATCAGTCCCATGATCGAACGCGCGGCGACGGTCTGGCCGTCGCGCAGGACGTTGACGGAGGCACTGAAACGCTCGGCGGTGTTGACGAACTTGGCTGCCGCGCGGGCATGCAGGCCGCGACCGTTGACGATCGCGACGTCTCGACGCAGCACCGTCGACGCGCCGGCATCCTCGGTCATCCGGTGCGCCCGTTCGGCTTGACCTCGACTTCGACCGACGCTGCGGCAGCGCCACGCATCGGGCCGGCCGACAGGCAGGCCGAACCGCCAAGACAGGCGCTCGGCAGGTGCGACGCGGTGGCGATGTATTTTCGGCCGGCGGCCTCGGCGCAATCGGCGCATTCGCCGAGCGTCCCGGCAGCGCGCGCCTTGGCGAGCTTGACCAGCATCGGCAGGTTGACGCCCGAAATCACCTCGACGCCGCCGCGCTCGATCATCGCGACGGCAACATTGCTGGGCGTGCCGCCGAACATGTCGGTCAGCAGGATGGCGCCGTCCCCGGTGTCGACGCCATCGATGCAGCGCGTCACCTCGTCGCGCACATGCGCCATGTCGTCCTCGGGTCCGACCGAAACGGTCGCGACCTGCGACTGTGCGCCGACCACGTGCTCCATGGCGTCGCGCAGGGCAGGTCCTAGACCGCCATGCGCGATCAGGACGATCCCGATCATGTCTCGAGGACCTGCCCCGCTTCGATGGCGCCCGCCGAGGGCGGCAGGCTGTCGAGGCCTCGATGCAGCACGGCAATCCGAATGATGTCGTCGTCGTTCATGGGTGTCGCCCGCATCCTTCGGGCCAAGTCCTCGATCAGGGACACGGATCTGTGCCTCCCGCCCGTGCAGCCGATCGCGACGGTCGCGTATGTCTTGCCCTCCCGGACGAACCTCGGCAAGACCAGCCGCAGCAGCGCCTCGATCGCGTCGACGAAGCGGCTGTAGTCCGGGTCCTGCCGGACGTGGCGCCCCACCGCTTCGTCGAGCCCCGTCCGGTCACGAAGATGGGGATCGTAATGCGGGTTTTTGAGGAAGCGCGCGTCGAAGACCATGTCGGCCTCCGGCGGCAGCCCGGACGGGAACGCGAACGACACCAGGGTCAGCGACAGGCGATGACTGGCGTCGAGCGACAGACGCTCCTCCACCTGGCGGCGCAGCGCCGGCGTCGGCAGGTCGGTGGTGTCGAGCACGAGATCCGCGGCGTCGCGAAGCGGCAAGGTGACGACCCGTTCGGCGGCGATGCCCTCGATCACCGGCCCGCTCACAGCGAGCGGATGCCGCCGCCGGGTGGCGGTGAAGCGGCGCAGCAGCACGGCGTCGGCGGCGGTGGCGAACACCAGGTCGATCCGGTGGCCCGCCGCCCGGTGGCGCTCGATGGCGGCGAGCAGGGCGGCCGGGTCGAACCCGTCGGTGCGCGCATCGATCCCGACGGCCAGCTTGCTGCGGCTCCGCTCGACGAGGACGTCGAGCAGCGCCAGCGGCGGATTGTCGACCGCCTCGAAGCCGAGATCCTCGAGCACGTGCATGATCGACGCCTTGCCCGCACCGGACAGGCCGGTGACGAGAACGACGCGATGAGCCGGGCAGGCCGTCATCCGGACGCCAGGCCTCCGGAGACGCACGAGAGCCGGCCGAGCACGCAGTCGAGTATCAGGGCCGCCCTGTCGGCCGCGGAGGCGGCGTGCGCGTCGAACCCCAGCAACGGTGCGCCGGAGGCGGGATCGACCGCCGGCCTCGGGTGCCGCTCGGGTCGGAGGCCGAGGTCGAGGACCAGCGCCACCGGGACCGGCGCCTCGTGCGGCATCCGCACGATGCCCAGGCCGCGAACCTCGATCAGGCCGGACAACGAAGCCGGGGGCGCCGCCAGGCGGCCGTCGAGGTCGACGCGGTCGTCCGCGACCAGCACGAAGCCGCGACCGATCAACCTGACCGCGAGATCGGACTTGCCCGCTCCCGACGGGCCGAGCAGCAGCACTGCGTGACCATGACGTGCGACGCAAGTGGCATGGATCTGCATGGCGCCTCGAACCCACCCGGCAATACATAGCACGGAAACGGTCGCGATTGCTGCCGTCGCTCCCTGCGGCTGTCCCGATCTGCTACGCCCCCGCGATGCATATGCTGACCCTGGTGGGCGCTCCGCTGAGCAAGCGCGATATTGCGCGCGCCTGCGCCGTCGTCGGAGGCGGGACGCCGATCGTCCTCTCCGAGGGCGAGGCGGTGGACATCGGCTGCGCGTCGGCGCCTCCGGTCGCGCTGGTTCGCGCGGCCCTGGCCGGCTCTCCCGTCGACGTGCTCGCGACCCGGCGGCGAGGCCGGCGCAAGGCGGTGCTGGTGGCCGACATGGACAGCACGATCGTCGATGGAGAGACGCTCGACGAGCTGGCGCGCCGGTCCGGCACCGGGGAGCTCGTGGCCGGGATCACCCGGCGGAGCATGGACGGGGAGATCGACTTCGCCGAAGCCCTGATCGAACGTGTCGCGAGCTTGCGCGGCGTCGCGCTCGCCGCCCTGGAGGAGACCTGGGCCGAGACCAGGCTGATGCCTGGTGCGAAGGCGCTGGTCGCGACCATGCGGCGGCACGGGGCGCTGTGCGTGCTGGTCTCGGGCGGCTTCACCTTCTTCACCGAGCGGATCGCCGCCCTTTGCGGCTTCGACGACCACCGGGCCAACGTGCTGCTCGACGACGGCTCGACTCTGACCGGAGGCGTGGCGCAGCCGATCCTGGACCGCGACGCCAAGCGCCGGGCGCTCGAAGCCTTCGCGATGCAGCGGGGCGCCCGCCTGTCGGCGACGCTCGCGGTCGGCGACGGAGCGAACGACCTGCCGATGCTGCAGGCGGCCGGGCTCGGGATCGGTTTCAGGCCCAAGCCGATCCTGGCCGAGGCGGTGCCCAACCGGGTCGACCACGCCGACCTGCGCGCGCTGTTGTTCGCGCAGGGCTACAGTGCAGCCGACATCACGGAGGAGATCTGACCATGCGCAGCCGACAGACCTTGTCGCTTTCGGACGCCCGCATCCTGATCGAGGGTGCGGTCCGGGAGGCCGAAGCGCGCTCGCTCGGCGTCACTCTCGCGGTGGTGGACGACAGCGGCGTCCTGATCGCGCTCGAACGGCTCGACAGCGCGCGACTGCACACGCCCGAGGTCGCGTGGCGCAAGGCCCGGACGGCCGCGATCGCCCGGACCGCGACCGGAACGCTGCAGGCGCAGATCAAGGACGAGCCGGCCTACGCGACCTTCCCGGACCGGGTGCCGATCAAGGGGGGCATGCCGATCATGCATGGCGGCGAGGTGGTGGGCGGGATCGGCTGCTCGGGCGGCACCACCGACGAGGACGCGGCGTGCTGCGAGGCCGGGATCGCCGCCTGGGCGTCCTAGACGTCATGTTCCCGGGCTGAGGCCTGGTGGCTCGCCCTTCGTGCGATAAAGCAACGAGGGTTGCTCGGGTGGGCCGAGCCGAGCCTCACGCACGGAGGGCGAACCATGACGGAGTATAGCGGAGCGTTTGTCGCTTTCGATGTGGCAAAGACGAAACATGCAGTTGCGGTGGCGGAGAGTGGCCGCACCGGCGAGGTCCGCTTCCTGGGAGAGGTCGAGAACGCGCCAGCGAGGATTGAGCGCACGATAAGAAGCTGGCCTCCCGGTATGGTCAGCCGCAGGTCTGCTTCGAAGCCGGCCCGACGGGCTATGGGTTGTATCGCCAGGTTGCGGAGCTGGGCCACGATTGCCTGGTCGTCGCGCCGGCACTGATCCCGAAATGGCCGGGCGAGCGGGTGAAGACAAACTGGCGAGACGCGGTCACGCTGGCTCGGCTGCATCGGGCCGGCGAGCTGACCGGCGTGTGGGTGCCGGACCCGGTGCACGAGGCCATTCGCGACCTCGTCCGTGCGCGGGAGCCCTCAATGGACCCCGGCCCTGTGCAGATCAGCCGAACCCAATTGCGCGCAGCTCTCCGCGCAGCTCGAACCATCATGACTTCAGTCTTGACCGGGAACATAAGAGCTAGCCGGCGAGCGCCTCGAGAGTACGCCATGTTCCGCGATCGGCGACGCCATTGACCAGGCTCTGCCGCCAGTGCCGCTGGAAGGCGGTCAGGACGATGGCGAGTTCCTCGCCCGAATGGCCGGACGGATCGATCCGATAGCCGATCTCGTGCAGCCGCCGACGCACAAGGATGATCGGCTCACCTGCGACCGGCGCCGGGTCGTCCGGATCGCCAGCGATCACGGGCCACAATCCGATGCCGCGCGACGCGAGCCGTCGCCAGGGGAAGAGCTCGCCCGGATCCTGCTTGCGGTCGGGCGCCACGTCGCTGTGGCCGACGACGTTGCGCGACGGGATCGGGTGACGGGCAATGATGCGCAGGCAGAGCGCCTCGAGCGCCTCGATCTGAGGCTCGGGATAGGTGCGATAGCCCCATTCGTGACCGGGATTGACGATCTCGATGCCGACCGAGCGGTCGTTCAGCGCCTCGTGGCCGCGCCAGTAGGACACGCCCGCGTGCGCCGCACGGCGCTCCTCGTCGACGAGGCAAAGGATTCGTCCGTCCTCGTTCACGACGTAGTGTGACGAGACCTCGGCACCGCGGTCGCACAGCCGCGCCACCGCCGCCTCGGCGGAATGCATCCCGGTGTAATGCAGGACCAGCATGTCGACCGGCAGGCCCCGCGGACGGGGACCCTGGTTGGGGCTGGGACGGCGCTCGATCGCGGCGCTCACAGGCCGCGCTCGCGCTTGATGCGATCCCAGGCGGCGTTGATCCGGGCGACGCGTTCGGCGGATCTGGCGATGACCGCCGAGGACGCGCCGCGCGAGGCGAGACTGTCGGGATGATTTTCGCGCATCAACTGGCGCCATGTGGCGCGTATCTCGTCGTCCGACGCACCCTGCTTGAGGCCCAGCACCAGATAGGCGTCCGGCTCGTCGGCCGACCGGCGCGCGGCACCATCGCGCGCTCGCTCGTAGGCGCGGGCGCCAAGGCCGAAACCGTCGGCGACGCGGCGGAGAAATTTCTCCTCACGGTCGTTGATCGCACCGTCGGCGCGCGCGATGGCAACGAGAGCAGCGAGGGCATCCTCGAGCGGCTGCGTCTCCATGCCGTAGGCGCGCCCCATCTGGCGGGCATAGTCCTCCGGGCCATCACTGCCGTCGCGTGCCTGGTCGAACAGCCTGCCGACCTCGCGCGCCTGCTCCGGCGGGATGCGGAAATGGCGCTTGAACGCGTCGATCTCCGAGCGGGTGACCGGGCCGTCGCACTTGGCGAGCTTGGCCGACAGCACGACCATGCCGATCGCGTAGATCTGCTCCTTGCGCCCGAGCATGGAGGCGACGTTGGCGGCGACCCGGGCAACGTTCGGGCCGGACGGGACCGCGTTGAGACGGGTTCCGAGGCCCGGCAGCGAACCCTTGTCGGCGGCGTGGCCGAGTGCTGCGCCGACCATGGCGCCGAACGGACCGCCCATGGCGAACCCGGTCACGCCGCCAAACAGTTTGCCCCAATAGCTCATGGGCGAACTGTAGCACCCCATCCCCTTGCTCAGCAGGGGGTTTGCGGTTCAGGCCTCGGCGAGGGTCGGCAGACGGGCGGGACGCTCGGAGCAGACCGTGTGGGCGAGGCGCAGCAGTCGGGCGGCGCTCCGCGGCAGGCCGGCGCGATCCGCGTCCTCAGCCAGCGAGAGCAGCGTATGCGACAAGGTGAGCGGGCTGACTGTGTTGATGATGGAGGCGGGCACTCGGGTTACTCCCTGCTAACCAGGCCATCCTGGCCGTGTCTCGATCCTGAACCGGAATGATTTCTGATTGATTAACCGCCCGCCGTCGTGAGCGCCGCCACGCGAAGGACGGAGGCGAGCGGCCGGCCAGGGTCGCGCCCGGCGTCGAGGCGGGCGATGAGAGTGACGAGACGTTCGCCGCGTTCGTCGGCGAGCCTGCGCAGCGCGCGCCAGAACTCCGGCTCGAGCGCCACGCTCGTCCGGTGGCCGGCAAGCGAGAGGCTGCGGCGCTCGAGGTGGCCGGCCATTAGGCGAGGCGGGCAGCGGCCCATTGCGCCGCCTCGGCGACGACCGGATCGGAGTCGTTCGTCCGGTCGAGAGCGCAGGCGCGGAGGCCCGGATCTCCCGAATTGCCAATTGCGATCAGCACGTTGCGGACGAAGCGGTCGCGTCCGATGCGCTTGACGGGCGAGCCGGAGAACAGCGCACGGAAGCCGCTGTCGTCCAGCCGGCTCAGTTCCGACAGATGCGGCGCTCCCAGCGCAGGGTTCGGCGCGAACTTCGCATGACCCGCTCGGCGGGCGAAGCGGTTCCACGGGCACACCGCCAGGCAATCGTCGCAGCCATAGACCCGGTTGCCGATCAGCGGCCGGAGCTCGAGCGGGATCGGGCCGGCATGCTCGATCGTCAAGTACGAGATGCAGCGCCTCGCATCGAGCTGGTAGGGCGCGGGGAACGCGCCGGTCGGGCAGACGCGCAGGCAGCGCTCGCAGGTGCCGCACGACCCCGCCC
>CAXTUK010000115.1:0-7524 GCA_964247395.1 uncultured Acetobacteraceae bacterium | reverse complement strand
GAGCTGGAGGTCTTCCCCCGGTGCATGGGAGGAGCGGAACAGGCGGCTCATTCGGCGAGCCGTATGCGCCAAAGGCGGGAGCCGGGGCTCCGCCCCAAGCCCCGCCAGGGGCCGGGCCCTTGGACGGCCGACGCCGAACAGGTCCCCATCAGTCGGCCGAGGCGGCGGGATCGGGCAGTATGAGGAGCTTGCCGCGTGCGTGTCCGCTCCGGCAGAGTTCGAGCGCGGTGCGCCAGTCCTCCAGGCCGAACGTGCCTGCCACGGGCACCGTGAAACGACCTTCGGCGGCAAGCTGCGCGAAATGGCCGAGCACGTCGTAACGTGGAACCAGGCCCGGCTCCCGGCCCGTGGTGCGGACGCCGAGCCCTTCCTCGTCGAAATCGCTGACGCTCATCACCCGATCGGGATCGCCATCGACGATCCTCACCAGGTCCGGCAGCACGCCCGGCGCCAGCGCGGTGTGCAGGACCAGATCGGGCGCCCCACCCGCGATGTCCCGAACGCGCTCGACCATCCCGTCGCCGTAGGACGCGACCTTCGCGCCGAGACCACGCAAGCGGACTGCGAAGGTCTCGCCCGCGGTCGCGATCACCTGCGCGCCGCGCATCAGCGCGATCTGAACGGCGGCGAACCCCACCATCGTTCCGCCACCATTGATCAGGATCGTCTGACCCGCGGACACGCCGAGCAGATCCAGACTGCGAACCGCCGTCTCGACGGCCATCGGCAACGCGGCCGCCTCGACGAGGTCCAGGCCGTCGGGAACCGGCGTCCAGGCCGCCAGGATCGCGTAGTCCGACGCTCCGGCGGTCGAATAGCCCATGAAATCGGCAACGCCGAAGACGTGGTCACCCGCCCGAATGTCCGTGACATTTTCCCCGACGGCATCGACGGTGCCCGACACGTCCAGGCCGATCCCGCGCGGCAGGATGCCGGGCATGAAGCCCAGGCACAGGACCCAATCCATCGGATTGAGCGCGCAGGCGTGGACTCGCACGCGTACCTGGCTCGGTCCCGGAGTCGGAACAGGAGCATCCTCCAGGCCCAGCACGTCCGACCACTCGCCGTAGCGATGGAAGCGAAGGGCTCGCATGCTGGCAGGTCCCTGGCTGGTCATGACGGTTCTCCGGTTCGGGGCGGCTGTGCGACAGAGCCACATTGTGTATCAGCAGTGACTGACATAAGCCGTATCGTCAGTCACCGACAAGAGGCGATCGATCAATGCCGCGAGATGGGGAAAAGGTGCGTCGTCTCCTGCAGGAAGCCGCCTTGACGCTCTATCACGAGCGTGGATTCGATCGGACCACGACCGCGGAGATCGCGGCGAAGGCAGCGGTCACGGAGCGAACCTTCTTCCGTCACTTCGCCGACAAGCGGGAGGTGCTGTTCGACGGGGAGGCCGCGTTGGCGGCCGTCCTGATCGACGCCGTGCGCAAGGCGCCGGCCGACCTCGGCCCCTGGCCGACGCTGCTTCGCGCGTTCCAGGCCGCGACGGTCCTTCTCGTCGAGAACCGCCAACTTTCCGAACCACGTCGTCGCATCATCGCGAGCAGCCCACCGTTACAGGAACGCGAACTCGCCAAGGCTGCGTCATTGGCGGCGAAACTGGCTTCGGCGTTGCGCGAACGCGGCGTCGCCGATCAACTGGCGTCCTTGGCAGCCCAGTTGGGGATGGCTGCATTCGCCCAGGCGTTCGCGTGCTGGCTGGACGATCATCCGGGCGATCTGGACGAGCATCTCTCGAAAGCGTTCCGCGACGTGCGAGAACTGTCGTCGCAGATTTGACAGCCATCCAGCCGGGAAGCTACCGCGGAGCCGATGCAGAGCACCGCGATCATCCTCGCCGCCGGGTCGGGAACCAGGATGAGGTCCGCGCTGCCGAAGGTGATGCACCCGCTCGCCGGCCGGCCGATGCTGGCGCATCTGATCGCCAGCGCATCGTCGGTGTTCGACCGGATCGTGGTCGTGGTCGGTCCGGGGATGCAGGCGGTGTCGGACCTGGCGGCGCCGCATCCGGTGGTGGTCCAGCAGGAGCGGCGCGGCACGGCGCATGCGGCGCTGCAGGCGCGCGCGCTGTTCGGCGAAGGCGAGGTCGCGGTCCTCTACGGCGACAACCCGCTGATCACGGCCGGCACCATGCGGCGGCTGCTGACGCACCGGAGGCAGGAAGGGGCCGGGCTCGCCCTGCTGGCCATGCGACCGGCCGATCCCTCCGGCTACGGGCGGGTGCTCGAGTCGAACGGGTCGGTCAGGCGTATCGTCGAGCACGCCGAGGCGACGGCCGAGGAACGTGCCGTCGGCCTGTGCAATGCCGGCGTGATCGCGGCCGAGGCGACGTCGCTGGCGGGATGGCTGGAGCGGGTCGGCTGCGAGAACGCGAAAGGCGAGTTCTACCTGACCGAAGTGGTCGGACTGGTCAACGCGGACGGCCAGCGCGTGGCGGCGCTCACGGCGCCGGCCGACGAACTCCGTGGGGTGAACTCGCGCGAGGAGCTCGCCGAGGCCGAGGCGACCCTGCAGCGCATGCTGCGCAAGGACGCGATGCAGGGCGGCGTCACCATGACGGCGCCGGAGACCGTGTTCCTGTCGGCCGACACGGCGCTCGGCGCCGACGTGACGGTCGAGCCGCATGTCGTCTTCGGACCCGGCGTCTCGGTGGCGTCCGGCGTCCGGATCAGGTCGTTCAGCCATCTCGAGGGTTGCCGGGTCGAGCAGGGGGCGGTGATCGGGCCCTACGCGCGATTGCGCCCGGGAACGGTGATCGAGGCGGACGGGCATGTCGGCAATTTCGTGGAGCTGAAGAACGCGACCTTGGGACGCGGTGCCAAGGCCAGCCACCTGGCCTATCTCGGCGACGCGTCGATCGGGGCCGGGAGCAACATCGGCGCCGGCACCATCACCTGCAACTATGACGGCTTCGGCAAGCATCGTACGACGATCGGAACCGACGTCTTCGTCGGCTCCGACAGCGTGCTGGTGGCGCCCGTGTCGGTGGGCGACGGGGCGCTGATCGCGGCCGGGAGCGTGATCACCGCCGACGTGGCGCCCGACGCGCTCGCGTTCGGCCGGGCGCGCCAGGTCGACAAGCCGGGCGGCGCGGCATCGTTCAGGAAGAGCAAGGAAACCTAGTCCGATGTGCGGGATCGTCGGCGTCATCGGGCTCAAGCCCGCGTCCCCGCAGCAGCTCGAGGAGCTGCGGCGTCGCGACCCTGGTCGGCGGCCGGATCGAGCGACGCCGGGCGGAGGGCAAGCTCGACAATCTGACGGCCTCGCTCGAGGCGGCGCCGCTGGCCGGCGTGACCGGCATCGGCCACACGCGCTGGGCGACGCACGGCGCGCCCACCGAGGGCAACGCGCATCCGCACGGCACCGAACGGGTCTCGATCGTGCACAACGGGATCATCGAGAACCATGTCGAGCTCCGGGCGGAGCTCGAGCGCGAAGGGCAGGAATTCAGCACCGAGACCGACACCGAGACGATCGCCCAGCTCGTCGACCTGCATCTCAGGCGCGGCCTCGAGCCGGTGGCGGCGGCCCGTGCGGCGATCGGCCGGCTGGAGGGCGCCTATGCGCTGGCGATGATCTTCGCCGGCCACCCGGAGCTGATGGTCGGCGCGCAGTCGGGCGCGCCGCTCGCGGTGGGCTTCGGCGACGACGAGATGTTCCTCGGCTCCGACAGCCTCGCACTCGGGCCGCTGACCCGGCGGCTGGCCTATCTGCGCGACGGGGACTGGGCGGTGGTGAGCCGGAGCGGCGCGCGCATCTTCGAGGCGTCGGGTCTCGAGGTCGAGCGCGAGATCAGGCTGACCGCGATGTCGTCGGCCTCCATCGGCAAGGACGGCTACCGGCACTTCATGGAGAAGGAGCTGCACGAGCACCCGCTGGTGATCGGCCAGACCCTGCGCCGGATGATCGATCCGGTGACCCGCGAGGTGGTGCTGCCGGAGCTGCCGTTCGATCTGGCCACCGTGCCGCGGGCCACCATCACGGCGTGCGGCTCGGCCTTCTACGCGGGACTGGTCGGACGCTACTGGCTGGAAGCGGTCGCGCGCCTGCCCACGGACGCCGACGTGGCGAGCGAGTTCCGCTACCGCGCGCCGCCGTTGCCGGCGGGGGGGCTCGGCATCCTGATCAGCCAGTCGGGCGAGACCGCCGACACGCTGGCGGCGCTGCGCGGGCTGCGTTCGGCGGGTCAGTCGGTGCTGTCGGTGCTGAACGTGCCGGAGAGCACGATGGCGCGCGAGAGCGACGCGGTGCTGGAGACGCTGGCCGGGCCGGAGATGGCGGTCGCGAGCACCAAGGCGTTCACCGCGCAGCTGGCGACGCTCGCCTGTCTCGCCATCGGCGCCGCGCGGCTGCGCGGCGCGATCGATGCGCACGAGGGGCTGCGGCTGGCGGCAGCCCTGCTCGACCTGCCGGGACGCGCGTCCGAGGTGCTGGCGAGGGCGGCAGAGTTCGAGGACGTGGTGGCGATGCTGGCGGAAGCGCGCGACGTGCTGTTCCTCGGCCGCGGCGCCTGCTTCCCGGTGGCGCTCGAGGGGGCGCTGAAGCTCAAGGAGATCAGCTACATCCACGCCGAGGGATACGCGGCGGGCGAGATGAAGCACGGGCCGATCGCGCTTATAGACCGATCGGTTCCGATCGTGGCCCTGGCGCCGTCCGGCCGACTGTTCGAGAAGACGGCGTCGAACCTGCAGGAAGCGGTCGCCCGCGGCGGCCAGCTGATCGCGATCACCGATCCTGCCGGCGCCGAGCGGCTTCGACGGGTCGCGCGGCACCTGATCGTGCTGCCCGAAATGGACCCGTTCGCCGCCCCCATCCTGCAGACGATACCAGTGCAGATGCTGGCCTACCAGGTCGCCGTCGCCAAGGGCACGGACGTGGACCAGCCGCGCAATCTGGCGAAGTCGGTGACCGTCGAGTAGCATTCCGCGAACGACGGAGGACATCGATGACGATCCCCATGGCGCTCCTGGGCTGGTCGGCCTTTCTCGGCACCTTGCACGCGGTCAGCACCGGCGTCGCGACGACCACCCAGCATGGCCTCCAATACGGAGCCTCGCCGCGCGACGAGGAACGGCCGCTCTCGCTGCGGCGGGCGCGCAACAGCCGCGCCTTCGCCAACTTCATGCAGACCTTCCCGTTCTTCGCAGCCGCGGTGCTGATCTCGCACGCGGCGTTGCGCGACCACGGCGTGGCGAGCTGGGGCGCGCAGATCTATTTCTGGGCGCGCGTGGTCTATGTCCCACTGTATATCGGCGGCACGTCGACCTATCGCACGCCGGTGTTCTTCATCTCGCTGATCGGCCTGCTGCTGGTGTTGCTGTCGATCGCCTGAGGCTCACGTCCGGTAGGCCCGCTTGCGCCAGTCGTAGCTCATCCTGTCGAACAGGCGCGGCTCGCGCTGCCACGATTCCTGCGCGCGCGGGACCGTGTAGCAGGAGAGGTCGATCGTCTCCTTCGAGATCTCCAGCCGCAGGAAACCGAAACGGTCGTCGTAGTAGCTTTCGAGCGTCACGCCGGCGTCGTTCGGAACCTTATAGGGTGTGACGATCGGCTGGCCGTTGACCTTCGCCACCTTGTGCAGGTTGTGATAGCCGCCCTGGCCCGCGACGATGTGCGGCGTGACGCCGCTGCCGTCGGCGACCGTGAAGCGCTGATAATTGTGGACGTGCCCCGAGCAGAGCATGTCGGGCTGTCGCTTGGCCTTGGCGGCGGCGTCCGCGACGAGACGGGCCATCGTCCTGCTGCCTGAATGGTAGGTGTCGAGCGAGTTGAGCGGGTGGTGCAGGGCCACGATCAGGGCGCGGTCGGCGGGAGCGGCGGCGAGCTCGCCCTCGAACCAGGCCGCCTGGTCGGGCTGCACCACGCCGCCTTCGGGCACGTTGGTGTAGAGGCCGACGAAGGTCGCGAACGGCGTGGCGAGCGTCCAGTAGACGTTCGGCTGGATCATCGCGGTCCGGTCGGCCTCGCCGGAATCGGGCGACTTCCGGCCGGGCGTCCCCGCGCAGAAATTGCGGACGAAGGTGGCCAGCGACGGGAGCGGATTGGTGCGGGTGCCGTTGTCGAAGACGTCGCCGTCATGGTTGCCGGGAATGCCGAGCATCGGCAGCGGGTAGTTGGCGTAGGGATCGTAGAACTGCGGAACGTATTCCGAGGCCTGCCCGTCGAAGTAGATCACATCGCCGAGGTGATAGAAGAAGGCCGGCCTGCCGAACGGACCCGCGATGGCGGCGTCGGTTTCGAGTCCGTGCGCCACGAGGGTCTGCGGCGTCGGATCTTTGACGCCGCCGGTGTCGCCGACCATGTGCAGGGCCATGCCGCCGGCCTTCTTCATCGCGGCGACGGCGTCGGGTACGATGTCGGCCAGATCGAGCCGGTAGGGCGCCTTGCCGGTGGGGGCGGGAAGCGGCTGGAAGGCGCTGCCCTTGAACAGAGGCGACTGCTGGGCGTGCGGCGTCGGCGTCGAGGCGCGAGGCTGGCCGAACCGATGGGCGTGAGCGCGCGGTGCTTTGGTCATCGGACCGGTGTAGCGGCCGTCGCGGAGGGGGAAGCATGACAAATCCGCGAATGCTGCCCGAGCCGACGCGCCGGGCGCCGACCTGGTCGTTCCGCGGCGGCGCGTGCCACGCGGGCGTCCGGACGGTGGCCGAGGAGACCGCGGTCGCTGTCACCTACAACCGGATCACGCACGCGGTGATGATGGCGAGCCCGTCGGATCTGGAGGATTTCGCGATCGGGTTCAGCCTGTCGGAGGAGATCGTGGCCGCGGCGGCGGAGATCGAGGAACTGGCGCTGGTGGCGGCCGAGGAGGGCGCGGTGGAGTGCCGCCTGTGGATCGCGCCCGAGCGGATGGAGGCGCTCGAGCGCCGCCGACGCCGGATCGCGGGGGCGACGGGCTGCGGCATGTGCGGTCTCGAGAGCCTCGGCGAGGCGCTTCGACCAGTCCCGACGGTGCCGGAAGGCCTGGTGTTCGATGCCGCGGAGATCTCGGCGGCGGTGGCCTCGCTGTCACCGGCGCAGGTGCTGGGGGGGGCGACGCGCGCCGTGCATGCGGCGGGGTTCTGGACGCGGAAGGAGGGTCTGGCGGCGATCCGGGAGGATGTCGGCCGCCACAACGCGCTCGACAAGCTGACAGGATGGCTGGCCCGCACCGGTCGTCGAACCGAGGACGGCATCGTGGTGCTGACGAGCCGGTTGTCGGTCGAGCTGGTGCAGAAGGCGGCACGGATGGGAGCGCCGCTGCTGGCCGGCGTGTCCGCGCCGACGGCCTTGGCGCTGCGGACCGCGGAGGCTGCGGACATGACGCTGGTCGGGGTGGCGCGAGCGGACGGGTTCGAGCTGCTGACCCATCCGCGCCGGCTTGGTGTCAGGCCGGCATTTCGGGCTGGTTGAGGATCCGTTCGGCTTCGGCCCTGCGGCTGTCGTCGATCCGGGCGGTGACGAGCGAGCCGCCGCCGCGCACGCGATCGAGCACGCGGTCGGCGTCCGCCTCGTCGAGACCGGCACCGGCCAGTGTCCCGG
>CAXTUK010000114.1:0-7557 GCA_964247395.1 uncultured Acetobacteraceae bacterium | reverse complement strand
GCGGCGCGAGCGCGGCGGCGGGGGGCGCCGCCCCCCCCCGCACGGTGCTCGCCCGCATCGCCCGCCTGCCGCGGGCGCAGGCCAGCTTCGCCGAGGCCGTGGCGACGCTCGGCCTGCCGTTGACCTGGCTGCGAGCGGATTTCGCCGCCGCCGTCGAGCCGCCACCGCCGCCGGAGCGTCCGTTGTCGATCGAGGAGCACGCCGAACGGATCAAGGCGCTCGGGTTGTTCGACGCGGACCACTACCTGGTCACGTCACCCGACGTGGCGGCCTCGGGAGGCGACCCGCTGCTGCATTACGTCGAATACGGGTGGCGCGAGCACCGGGCGCCCAACTTCTATTTCGACCCGGTCTGGTATCGGGCGCGCTACATGGACGCCGAAGCGGACGAGGGGCTCGACCCGCTGCTGCACTACGCACGATGCCGGAACTCGGGCATCAGGCCGGCCAGGCATTTCGATCCGGCCTGGGTGCGGCGAAGCCGGCATCTGCCGCCCGGCACCGATCCGCTGCGCCATTTCCTCGAGCGTCGCCGCACCCAGGACATCAGCCCGCTGCCGGAATTCGACCCGGCCTGGTACGGGGCCCGGCGGCGCGACTTCGTCTTTCGGCAGGTCGTTCCGTTCGAGCACTACATGCGCTTCGGCGCCGCGGAAGGCGTCAATCCGTCGGCCGACTTCGACACCGCCTTCTACGCCGCACGGAGCATGGGCGACGTCGGGCTGCGCGATCCGATCGCCAACAATCCGCTGCTGCACTACCTGGAGAACCGCGACCGGCAACCGGCGATCACCAGCCTCAAGGCAGCGCTCCGCCAGGACATCGCCCGCCTGCAACTGCTCGGGCGCTCGTTCATCGAGATGAGCTTCTGCTGGTTCGACGGCCTGCCGCAGCGGATCGACGCGCTGCGGACCTATCTCGCCGAGCCGACGCTCGCGATGCCGTTCCTGCTGGTGTTCGCCAATCAAGCGCTGGCTGCCGCGGCGGGGAAGGCGGGCGACGACCGGCTCGCCGGCGCGCTGTCGCTGCCGCTCACCGACGACTACGACGACGGGGACATCTGCGCCCGGCTCGCCGAATGCTTCGCCGACCGCCGATGCCTGCGCCGCGACGGCCGGCCGATGCTCGCCGTCACGCGCGGACCGGGGGCGGCCGCGGTCGATGCGTTCGCGCTCCGCCTCGGGCGTCGTCTGGTCGCCGATTTCGGCTTCGATCCCGTCATCGAGCTGTTCGACTGACCTGCGAGGGCGCCTGGCTGACCGTGCTGTTCCGCGACGATCGCTTCGCGGTGATCGACAAGCCCGCCGGCGTGCCGGTCCACGCCGCGCGCGGGGACCGCGCCCCGAGCGTGGAGGATCGGTTCGGCGAGCTGGGCCGGTTCCGCGACGGACCCTGGCTCGCGCATCGGCTGGACCGCGATACGGCGGGATGCTTGGTGATCGCGCTCCGCCGCTCGGCGCTGCACGCGTCGCAGGCCTGCTTCGCCGCCGGGCGGGCGGAGAAGACCTACTGGGCGGTGACCACGGGCGTGCCGGACGCCAAGAGCGGAGAGGTCCGCACCCGCCTCGGCCGCATCGAGCAAGGCCGGTCGTGGCGCATGGCGGCGACGCCGGACGGTCGGCTAGCGATCACGCGCTGGCGCCTGCTCGGAACCGACGGCGACAACGCACGACTCGAAATGAGGCCGCTGACCGGCCGGACCCACCAGATCCGGGCGCATTGCGCGGAACTCGGATGTCCGATCGTCGGAGACGCCGTCTACGGGCCGCCGACATCCCGCCCCTTGCACCTGCTCGCCCGCGCGATCCGCTTGCCGCTCACGCCCCCGGTCGAAGCTGTCGCCGGCGTTCCTGCCCACATGCTGGAGCTCTGGCCGGTGGTCTGAAGCAAGCGGCGACGTCACGCCCTGGCACGTGCAATCCATCCTGATCTCGGACCCGCCGGATCCATCGTGTGCGAGCAACGTTGCATCCGGACATTCCATGGAGGGCGACGTGAGCAGCTCGAATGTGACGATGGACGTCTATCTGACCGGCCTGCGGAACCAGCATGCGGTCGAAACGCAGGCGATCGGAACCGTGAAGAACGAGCTGGACCGGATGGCGCCCTATCCCGATCTGCACGCCAGGATGCAGGCGGAAATGGAGCGATCGACCGAGCAGGCCGCTCGGCTCGATCGGTTGCTGGCGAAGCATGGCACCAAGGCCTCGCTCGCCAAGGAAGCGGTGACCGGGACCGTCGCCACGGTGTCCGGCTTCGCGCATCTTCCGGCATCCGACGAGGTGCTGAAGAACGTCCTCGCGGCCGTCGGCTTCAAGGCCTACGAGATCGGCTCCTACAAGGTGCTGCTCACCCTCGCAGAGACAGCCGGCGCCACGGACGACGTCGCGGTGCTGCAGCAGTCGATGACGGAAGAGCAGGAGATGGGCGACTGGCTCGGCAGCCACATCCCCGCTTTCGTGCACGCCTTCCTCCAGAAGCAGGCGGCCTAGCCGGCACACGAAATTATGACGTGAGCGAAACCGCAAAACTCATTGCCATGCGGATTTCCGGTGCATGTCTCATGACGGGGTCAAGCCGAGTCACGAGGCGGTCACATGCATTCAATTGGCATCCTGGCGTTCTTCACCATCATCATCGTCGCGAGCTTCGCGATCTACAGCTTCGTTTCGCACCGCCGCCTCGAGAAGCACGACGGAAAGGCCAAGGGGATTGGCGGTCAGAACGATCCATTGTCCGGCGCGCGTCCACTCGACCGAAGCACGCGGGAGATGACGGAGAGCCTCAGGGATAAGAAGCGCTAGGCTTGCCGATCAGGAACCAGATCCTGAAGACAGCCGTCTCCGCCCAGGTCTGACGGTCGAAATCCAGGTCGCGCAACAGGCGAAGCCTCGCACTGAGTCCGTCATGCAGCGCCAGGTCGATCTCGGCCAGGCCGTCGACCGCCTGCGGCGACAGCATGTGTTCGGCGGCGCGGAGCGCAGTGACGTGCCGTTCGAGCAGCGTCATGAACCCGGCAGGACCGCGTCGCAACGCGTTCGCGCCGCGCCGCAACCTGTTGGACGCGGCTCCGACGGCGTTCTCGCCGTGCTGGCGATAGAGCACCACCGGCACGCTGTCGACGAGGATGTCGCCACCGGCTCCGGCGATGACCAGATACGACCACCAGTCATGCAAGGTGCCGGACGGAACCGGGATGGATGCGATCAGGCGAGCCGCCGCCGCATTGAGCATCACCGTGCAGCCGGTCGCGATGTTCTGGGCCAATGCAGCCGGAAATGCCGGCGGCCGCCTGATGTCGGGCGACGGTCCGATCGTGCGGCCCCGCTCGTCGACCAGCATCTGTCGCGCGCAATAGAGCGCGGGACGCGCCGCCGGCACCTGCAGCAGGGCGCCGACACCGCGCGCCAGCTTCTCCGGCAACCATCTATCGTCCTGGTCGGCGAAGGCGACGATATCGTCCGAGCCGGAGTCCACGTGTCGGGCGAGCAGCCACATGAAACTGGCGCCGATCCCCCGGTGCACTCCGTCGTCACCGAGCGGCACGCACTGCCCGAGGGGCAGTCTGCGCCTGAACTCCTCGAGCGACGCGCGCGAGCCGTCGCGACTGCCGTCGTCGCGCCAGCACAGGCGCCACCGCCCATGGGTCTGGTCGAGAAAGCTCGAAAGCTGGTCGGCGAGAAAGCGCTGGCCGTCGAAGGTGGACAGCAGGACCGTGACGTTGTCGTTCACGCGCTCAGGCAGCGGCGAGCACCTGGTCGACGGTCCTCGCGAGACCGGGCCGCCAGTCGGGCAGCACCACACCGAAGATGCGTTCGAGCTTGCCGCAATCGAGGCGGGTGTCGGGCGGCCGGGCCGCCGGGGTCGGCCACTCGGCGGTCGTGATCGCCGCGACCTCGGGCATGGTCCGTCCATGCCGCTCGGCCTCCTCGAACGTGGCGGTCGCCAGGCCGTGCCAAGTCGTGAAGCCGCGATTGGCCGCGTGATAGATGCCGGCGCAAGCGGGATCGAACCCCTCCGCCTCGATGCGTCGCACGATTGCGAGGATCGCATCGGCGAGATCGGGGGCGTTGGTTGGCGAACCGTGCTGGTCGGCCACCACCTTGAGACGGCTGGTCTTGAGCTGCGCGTTCAGCATGGTCCTGATGAAGTTGCGTCCGTAGGGCGAGAAAACCCAGGCGGTGCGCAGCACGATCGTCCGGGGATTGGCCGCGAGCACCGCCTCCTCGCCGGCGCGCTTGGTGCGGCCATAGACGCCGGTGGGCGCGGTCGCATCGGTCTCCACGTAGGGCGCGCCCTTGGCGCCGTCATAGACGTAGTCGGTCGAGACATGGATCAGCGGGATGCCGGCCGCCGCGCAGAGGCCAGCCAGCCGCGCCGGGCCGTCATGGTTGGCGCGCGCGCTGGCGTCGGGCTCGCTCTCGGCGGCGTCGACCCCCGTGTGCGCGGCGGCGTTGACGACGAGGGTCGGCGGCTCCGCCCGGAACGCGCGCTCGACCGTGTCGGGCTGGTCGAAATCGAAGTCGGGCCGACCGACGCGGCGTATCCGTTCGCCGCCGGCGTGCAGCAGCGACGTCGCCAGCTGGCCGTTGCCGCCGGTGACGAGGATGCGAGGAGCCGTCACAGCGTGAACCAGCCGTGGCTGTCCCTGAAGCTCGAGGCCAGCTTGTCCTTGTCAGACAGCAGCGCCTCGCTCTCGGGAACCGGCCAGTCGATCGCTAGGTTAGGATCGTTCCACATCACCGCGCGCTCCGACGCCTGGTCGTAGACATCGGTGCACTTGTAGACGAACTCGGTGTCGTCGACGAGCGTGACGAAGCCGTGCAGGAAGCCCGGGGGCACCCAGAGCTGCGCCCAGTTGTCGGCCGAGAGCTCCGCCCCCACCCAACTGCCGTAGGTGGGCGAACCCACGCGCGCGTCGACCGCGACGTCCCAGACGGCGCCCCTGGTCACCCGCACCAGCTTGCCCTGGGCGTGCGGCGGCAACTGGCAGTGCAGCCCGCGGATGGTTCCGCGCTTCGCCGACAGGCTCTGGTTGTCCTGCAGGAACGGCAGCGCGACGCCCGCCTCGGCGAAGCGCGGCGCGTTGAAGGTCTCGGAGAAGAAACCGCGGCTGTCGCCGAACTTCGGCGGGGTGACCAGGATGATCTCGGGGATCGCGAGGCGTTCGGCTTTCATCGTGGCCCGGCCCTTTCGAAATGTTCACGCGTGATCGGCGAGTTCCCCAAGAAGACGACCGAGTTCGGTCTTGTTGAGCTGGGCGGCGCGTTCGCGCAGCGCGTCGCGGTCGATGAAACCCATCCGGAACGCGACCTCTTCCGGCGAGCCCACCAGCATGCCCTGGCGGTCCTGGATGGTCTGCACGAACGTCGCCGCCTGCAGCAGGCTGTCCGGCATGCCGGCGTCGAGCCACGCGCAGCCGCGGCCGAGACGCTCGACATGCAGCGAACCCTCCTCGAGATAGACCCGATTGAGGTCGGTGATCTCGAGTTCGCCGCGCGGCGACGGCCTGATCGAGCGGGCGAACTCGGTGACGCGATGGTCGTAGAAATAGAGACCGGTGACGGCCCAGTTGCTCTTCGGATCGTTCGGCTTCTCGACGATCTCGACAGCACGGCTCGATTCGTCGAACGAGACCACGCCGTAGCGCTCCGGATCGCGCACCTGGTAGGCGAACACCGTCGCACCTTCCGGCCGCGAGACCGCCGCGCGCAGCAGCACGCCGAGGTGGTCGGCGAAGATCAGGTTGTCGCCGAGGGCCAGCGCGCAGGCCGATCCCTGCAGCCAGTCCTCCGCGATCAGGAACGCCTGCGCGATCCCGTCGGGCTTGGCCTGCTCGCGATACTGGAAGCGGACGCCGAGATGCTCGCCGGTGCCGAGCAGCCGCTGGAACTGCGGCAGGTCGGCAGGGGTGGAGATGATCATGATCTCCTGGATGCCGGCCAGCATCAGCGTGCTCAGCGGGTAGTAGACCATCGGCTTGTCGTAGACCGGCAGCAGCTGCTTGCTGTTGGCGAGCGTGATCGGGTGCAGGCGCGTGCCCGAACCGCCGGCCAGCACGATGCCCTTCATCGACGTCAGCGGAGTTCTCGCCATCGCTCAGGCCGCCGTGCCGAGACGCTGGCCGGAATAGCGCCTTGCGCGGATCGCCTCCCACCAGGCGCGATGCTCGACATACCACTGCACGGTGCGCCTGATGCCGCGCTCGAAATCGTGCGCGGCGCGCCAGTCGAGCGCCTGCTCGGCGTGGCTCGCGTCGATCTCGTAGCGCCAGTCATGGCCCGGACGGTCGGTCACGAAGCGGATCAGACGCTCGCGCGGACCTGCGGGGTCGGGGGTGATCTCGTCGAGCACGCGGCAGATGGTCCGGACGACCTCGAGGTTCGAGCGGGGCTGGCGGGCGCCGATCGCGTAGGTCTCGCCCGGTTCGCCGCGCTCGACCGCCCGCACCAGGGCCTCGGCGTGGTCCTCGACGAACAGCCAGTCGCGCTTGTTGGAGCCGTCGCCGTAGACCGGCAGGTCGCGGCCTTCCAGCGCGTTGATCGTGACCAGCGGGATCAGCTTCTCGGGGAAATGCCACGGGCCGTAATTGTTGGTCGTGTTGGTGACGAACGCCGGAAACTCATAGGTGTGGAACCAGGCGCGGACCAGGTGGTCGGACGCGGCCTTGCTGGCCGAATAGGGGCTGCGCGGATCGTAGGGCGTGGTCTCGGTGAACGGCGGATCGTCCTCGCCGAGCGCGCCGAACACCTCGTCGGTCGAGATGTGATGGAAGCGGAAGCGGAAGCGGGCCCCGCCGTCGAGCTGGGCCCAGTGCTTGCGGGCTGCTTCCAGCATCACCAGCGTGCCGACGACGTTGGTGTGGATGAAGGGCGCCGGGCCGTCGATCGAACGGTCGACGTGGCTCTCGGCGGCGAGATGCATCACCGCGTCCGGCCTGGCGTCGGCGAAGGCGCGGCCGATCGCGGCGGCGTCGGTGATGTCGGCGCGGACATGGGAGTAGCGGGGGTCCGATCCCGCTTCCTCGAGCGCGTCCTCCGAGGCGGCGTAGGTCATCACGTCGACATTGACCACCGAATGCGAGGTGTGCCGGATCAGACGCCTGATCACGGCAGACCCGATGAAGCCACAGCCACCGGTCAGGAGAATGCGCATGCCGATTCCTGTCGCCGCGACGTTCCGAACGCGGCGCAACCTGCCATCGCGGGCGGCGCAGGGCAACAAGCAAGGCCTGGTCGATGCGACCGCGCGGAAGACGCGATCACGATCGGTGACTTGATCTGATCGTCGACTGCGGACAGCTTGCGTCCGCGGTCGCGGGGGATGCGGGATTGTATGCCGAGGGACTGAACGCCTCGCTGCTGGCGGCCCTGCAGCGCCCCGACCTGCGGATCGTCGCCGAAGGCATGCGGGTCCGTTTCGCCCTCGCGGGCGGCGTGTTCCTGGTCTGCCGCGACGGCGGCGTCGTGCTGGGGCCGGCCTCGGTCGGGGCCGGACGGGTATGCGCCTTCCACCTGCGGCACGCGCTGGAACTCGCCTTCCTCGTCGGCGCCGGAG
>CAXTUK010000113.1:0-7751 GCA_964247395.1 uncultured Acetobacteraceae bacterium | reverse complement strand
CAAGGTGCCGCCGCGGCGCGCCGGACGCGCCGGAAGGCCAGGGGCTGCGCCCCTGGACCCCACTGGGGCCATCGGCCCCAGACCCCATGACCAAGTTGATATCAAGGACCGTATACTGATATCACTCTCGTAGGCCGATGGAGTGGCCTGTACTCGACATCAACATCTTTTCCGAAGCGACGAAGCCGTCCGCCGATCGCGCGATCTCCGCATGGCTCGACGAGCAGGTGTCGGAAACCTTCTGTATGTCCAGGATCACCTGGCGGTTCATCAATCCATGGGCGACCGCTTGATCCGAATGCCGACGCGCCCCTCGGCGGCACGAGCCGCGCGGGCCACGAGGCCAGGGGCTTCGCCCCAGGACCCCATTGGGGCGGCCGACCCTACAACACTCCGGGGACGACCTCGCCACGGTGCGATGACGCGCCGAACCGGCGTATGTCAGAAAGGCTCAGCAGAACTCCCACGCTGACGAGCACGCAGGATGCTGCGCAGGCCAATACCGCATGTGGACCCAGCAGGACCGCCGCGGGCGCCGCGAGAACATATCCGAGCGGGGTCAATCCCATGTCCGCGAGCTGGACGACCGACATGACGCGGGATAGCACATCGAGCGGGATCTCCCGCTGGATCGCCGTCAACGTCAGTACGCTCAGGACCGCCGCACCGATGCCGAACGCGACGCCACCGGCCAAGAGCAGAGGGAATGGCGCACCTGCGACGAAAAGGAACAACAGTGGCAGGAGGGAGCAGATCGCCAGTTCGACGGCCACGAGAGAGCGTTTCGGTTGCCACCGTGCCGCTCCGAGTGCCCCGGCGAGCGCTCCCGCACCCACCATGCCCAGCAGCACGCCCCAAGCCCGGGCTCCGTTCGGGAGCGCCGACAGCAGGACCGGAGCGATGACGCGGAACGGCGCGATCGCGAGTAGGTTCAGCAACCCGAACTGACCGATCAGGAGCCACAACCAGCGACGCTCAGCGTATGCGCGGAAACCTTCTCGGAGATCGCGCCCGAGATGACGGTTCCTCGATGCAGTCGTTGCCTGCGCTTCGGGCCGAAGCCTGACGAGACCGAGACACAGCGCGCTGGCGGCGTAGGACAGACCATCGAGGCCGAGCGTCCACCCCGGTCCCACACCGACGACGATCAAGCCCGCGGCCGACGGCCCGATGATCATGGCGAGCGCGTTTCCCGTTCTCAGCGCCCCGTTCGCGCGCGCAAGGTTCTCCTTGTCCACGATGCCGGCGAGAAACCCGCTGCCGGCCGGCCCGAAGGCGGCGTTGCCGACGCCGATCAGCGCGGTCAAGACAACGAGCAGCGCGAGCGAATGAGACCCTCCGATCAACGCGGAGGCGAGTGCTATCTGGGAGGCGCATCGCAGCAGATCGCTGCCGATCATCACCCGCCGCCGCGACCAGCGGTCGCCAATCACGCCGCCGATCAACAGCAGGCCGACAGTCGGAATGGTCTGGGCCGCAAGAACGAGCCCCAGCCCACTTGCTGGCAGTCCCGCATCCAGCACCGCGAAGCTCAGGGCCACGGGCACCATGGCCGACCCGATCGCCGACAAGGTTGCCCCAGCCAGATACAAACCGAAATTGCGGCTCGAAGTCATCCAGCCAAACTACTGGAAGCCTCGCGAGGTCTGAAGGTCCAGCTTGATACGGATGCACGCCAAGCGCGGTACGCAACCTTTCAGGCCAGCGACGATCCCGCGCTCGAGCTCGCCATGGACACGCCGGTCGCCGCCCTGTCTGGCTTCGCGCAGCGCGCGGCCTAGCGCTGCCCCGACAACGCATGCACGAACGCCCATCCCACGACCGGAACTGCCAACAGCACATACACCCGAAGCATCACCAGCAGCACCAGCGTGCCGCGCCCGAGCACCCGTCGCGGCAATGGCGCCTGGCCAGGCCCGCTCCTCTGTCCCGGCTCCAGCACCCCGAGCAGCTCATGGTGCTCGTTCATCCCGAGCGGCCCAGCAATCCGGGAAACACCGTGATCGCGCCATACAGCGCGCCCGCCAGCGAGATCCCCACCACGATCGCCCCGCCCGCCAGATTGCCACGCCAGCGATTGGCGAGATCCCCCATGATCTCCCGGTCATTGACCAGCAGCAGCAGCAGCAGCAGCGCCGGCGCCATCAGCAGCGTCGCGACCACGTTGACCGTCAGCGTCATCGCCAGCAGCGGCGCACCGGGGATCAGCACGACCGCCGCCGCCGCCGCGGTCGACACGCCGGCCGCGCCATAGAACAGCCGGCCCTGCGAGAGATCGAGGTTGAGACTGTGCCGCCCCGAGAGCGTTTCCGCCAGCGCGTACGACGAGCTCGTCGAGATCGTCGCCGCCGCCACCAGTCCCGCCTCCATAATCCCGAGCGCAAACAGTGACGACCCGGCGCCACCCAGCATCGGACGCAGAGCGGTCGCGAAATCTGCCCCGCTCGCGAAGCGCTGCACATCGACATGCGCCGCGAACAGCGGCGACGCCGCCACCACGGTCGCCACCGCCGCCGCCGCGGCGATCAGCCCACCGACCGCGGTGTCGATCCGCCCCTGCGCGAGGTCGGCCCGCGTGAGCCCCTTGTCGACCACCGCGCTCTGCTGGAAGAAGATCATCCATGGCGTGACCGTCGCCCCGATATTGGCCAGCACCAGCGTCACGAAGCCCGTGCCGACGCCGCCGGGCAGCGGCCTCCAGAACGCGACCGCCCGCAGCAGCGCCGTCCCGCTCGGATGCGCGAGCAGTGCCGCCGGAATGAACAGCAGGTTGCCCAGCGCCAACGCCATCAGCACCCGTTCCCACGTCGCGTAGCGGCGGAAGCCGAACGAGCCGATCACCAGCGCCACCCCGATCGCGATCGAGACCGCGGGCCTCACGCCAAAATAGAGACCACCCGCCTGGATCGCGATGAACTCGGTCACCAGCGTCAGCAGGTTGCCGAACACCAGGTCGGCCATCGCAAAATAGCCCCAGAACGGACCGAACCGCTGGAAGATCAGTTCCGCGTGCCCGCGATGCGTGGCCGCACCCAGGCGGACCGTCATCTCCTGCACCATGAAAGCCATGACGAACGTCAGCAGGATGAACGGGATGAAGAAGCCGATCCCGTAGCTGGCGCCCGTCGTCGCATACGACACCATGCTGGGCCCGTCAATCTCCCCCACCATCACCCGCCCGCCGGGGCCGGCCAGCAGCCACAGCAGCCGCAGCCGCCGGCCGTCCGCCCGCGGCCGTTGCACCTTCCGGCGCGCCCGGGCGCGCAGCAGATCTTCCCGCACCTCGGATGCGACGTCCATTCCTGAGAATCTAGCCTCAGCTACAGAACCTGCAATAGACTTAATTGAAACCCGCGAGCTACAAACCAACCCGTCACCGACCCGCGAGGCTGCCAGTGATCGACCACACCGCCGCCCCCAACGCGACGGACATGCCGGAGGAGCCGACCCAGGCCAGCCGCTTCGGCAAGGCCCGCACCGCCCGCTCCACCAGCAACCAGGAGGACTATGTGGAGCTGATCGCCGACCTCATGCTCGCCAACGGCGAGGCGCGCGCCACCGAGGTCGCCAAGCGCCTCGGCGTCGCCCATCCGACCGCGCTTAAGAGCATCGCCCGCCTCAAGCGGGAGGGCCTCGTCACCGCGCGCCCCTATCGCGGCGTCTTCCTCACCGAGACCGGCCAGGCGCTCGCCGAACGTGTCCGCGCGCGACACCGCTTGATGGTCGAGCTGCTGCTCGCCGTCGGCGTCCCCGCCGAGGCCGCCGAGGCCGACGCCGAGGGCATGGAGCACCACGCCTCGGACGCAACCCTCCAGGCCTTCGCCCGCTTTCTCCGCCCGGCAAGCTGACCTGCCGATGGCGCTGCCGGTCTCGATCTCGTGCCCGACGACGCCGTCGACAGCGCCGCCCACCTGGTCCAGACCGCCCTGACGCCGGTCTTCCTGCTGACCGGCATCGGCACGCTGCTCGGCCTGTTCAACACCCGCCTCGCGCGAGTCTCCGACCGTATCGAGCATGCGACCGACCTGCTGCGCGCCGAGACGACCGGCGACGAGGCCGCCGAGCTCCGGTAGCATCTCCGTCGTCTCCGGCGCCGCGTCCTGGTGCTCGACGCCTCGGTGGCTCTCGGCGCGATCGGTGGTGCTGTGACCTGCGGCTCGGTCTTCGCCCTCTCATCGGCGGCGTCCGCGGCTCCGCCATCGCCGGCTGGCTCATCTTCCTCTTCGGCCTGGCGCTCACCTGCACCGTCGGCGCCCTCGTCGCCTTCCTCGCCGACAGCCTCCTAGCCTGGCATGGTCTGCGCCGCGACGGCCCGTTGCCCCGTTCCGTGGACGCGACGCGCTCCTGACCACGTTGTCGGCAGGACAACCCCTCAGCGAACTTCGGGCTCACTCCCGGGCCCGCCAGCCATGCCGCTCCGGCGGAGGGACTGCCCCTTCCTCGTCAGATAAGGCGCATAGATCGCCGAGACCTGAGCGTAGCCCCACTCCAGGTCCTCGCGTCCGAGTTCGGTCCGGCCTGTCGTGAACCGCAGGTAGTCGATCCAGTGCGTCGCGACGATCCAGATGTTGGTGAGCAGCGTCTCCAGTTCCTCGCGGTCCACGCGGAGAAGGTCGCGCTCGATCATCCGCTCGAACATCGAGGTGACGTATTGCCGGTTCCGAACCGTCATCGCGCGAACGCGAGGCAACAGGGCAGGTGCGTCTATGAACAAGGATGACGTTCCGCGATAGAACCATTGATGATTCCACATCAGCCGGAACCAGCGTCGCTGATGTTCGGCGAACCCTTCCACTTCATCATCATCGCCAACCATGCAGGAGACCAGGACATCTACATCCGCTTCGAACATCTCGAACAGCGCGCTCAGCACGTCTCCCTTTCTCCTGAAATGATAATGAAGATTGCCCTCCGCGATCCCCACTGCCCGGGCGATCTCCGCCGTCGTCACCTTCGCCGGCCCACTTCTGTTGAACAGCGCGAGGGACGTCGTCAGGATCCGTTGGCGCGTCTTCCTCCCATCCGCAGCCAGGCGGACCTGGGTCAAGGCCACCAATGCAACATTCCTCTCTCGCCCGATCACCGAAGGAGCACACCCGCCAAGGATCAGGGTGGGAACCCTGGGAATGTGGGGGCGGTCGATCCAATGTGACGAGTGAGTGACACCGGAACAAGACGGAGAGGACCACGATGCCGCTTACCGGCACGCCGGGCGGGCAGCTAGCCTCGGGGATCCATCCTCGGGAGGTCCCATGTCCGACATTTTCCCCAGCGTGACCCAGTTCGCGACCTCGCTCGCTTCCGCCTCGCATCCGGCCGTTGCTCCCGGCCGCGTCGCCGTCATCACCGGAGCCGCCAGCGGCATCGAGACCGCGCTCGCCGCGGCCGCCAAGGCGCTCGCCACCCGATCGCCGCGGGTTCTCGCCGTTCCCACCGACGTCTCGCGCGAGGATCAGGTCCGTGCCCTACACAACCGCGCGCTCGACACGTTCGGCGAGGTCGCGGTGCTGATGAACAATGCGGGCAGGGAAGGGGGCGGCCAGCTCTCGGCGTCGTCGCAGCGCTGGCGCGACATCATCGACGCCAATCTCTGGGGCGTCATTCACGGCGTGCAGCTTTTCACTCCGACCATGGCCGCCCAGCAAACCGCGTGCGCCATCGTCAACACCGGGTCCAAGCAGGGTATCACCTGCCCACCGGGCGACACCGCCTACAATGTCTCCAAAGCCGGCATCAAGGTCGTCACCGAGGCGCTCGCCCACGACCTGCGCAACACCCCCCGGCAACCAGGTGACCGCCCACCTGCTCATTCCCGGCTTCACCTGGACCGGCTTCAGTCGCGTGCACGGTGCCGCGACGAGGCCCGACGCCGCCTGGACTCCTGAGCAGGTGGTCGAGTTCATGGCCGCCGGCACGGCGCGCGGCTACTTCTACATCCTCTGCCCCGGCAACGCCGTCACCCAGGTCATCGACCACAAGCGCATTCTCTGGGCGGCCGGCGACATCGTCCACAACCGCCCGCCGCTCTCCCGCTGGCATCCCGACTGGAAGGACGCCTTCGAAGCCTTCTAACCGAAGCCCGCCACCTTGTGCGGCACGTAGGGCTCCTCGAGCGACCGCATCTCATCCTCCGACAGCCGCAGCGACAGCGCCGCGACCGCGTCCTCCAGGTGATGCGGCTTGGATGCGCCTATGATCGGCGACGTCACCTCCTTCTTCCCCAGCAGCCACGCCAGCGCCACTTGCGCCCTTGGCCGCTCATGCCGAGCCGCCACCTGGCCCACTCGGTCGATCACCGCCCGGTCGGCCTGCTCCGTCGCTTCGTACAGCGTGCGCATGAACGCGTCCGTCCCCGCCCGCCTGGTGTCCTGCTGCTCGGCCGGCCGCGTCAGCCGGCCGCGCGCCAGCGGGCTCCACGGGATCACGCCGACCCCTTCCTCGACGCACAGCCCCAGCATCTCCCGCTCCTCCTCGCGATAGAGCAGGTTCATGTGGTTCTGCATCGACACGAACCGTGTCCAGCCGTTCAGCTCCGCCACGTACAGCGCCTTGCAGAACTGCCAGGCATGCATCGACGAGGCGCCGATATACAGCGCCTTGCCCGCCCGCACGACATCGTCGAGCGCCTCCAGCGTCTCCTCGATCGGCGTCGCCGGATCGAACCGGTGGATCTGGTAGAGGTCGACATAGTCGGTTCCCAATCGTTTCAGCGAGGCGTCGATCTCCGACATGATCGCCTTGCGCGACAGCCCGCGCCCGTTCGCATCGCCTCGCATCGGGCCGTGCACCTTCGTCGCCAGCACCACCTCGTCGCGCCGGCCGAACTCCCGGATCGCCCGCCCGGTGATCTCCTCGCTCGACCCGGCCGAATAGACGTTGGCGGTATCGAGGAAGTTGATGCCGAGCTCGAACGCCCGCCTGAAGAACGGCAGGCTGTCCGCCTCCGGCAGCGTCCATTCGTGGCTGCCGCGTCCCGGCTCGCCGTAGGTCATGCAGCCCAGGCAGATCCGCGAGACCTTGAGCCCCGTTCTGCCGAGATTGACGTATTTCATCCGCGTTCTCCTACAAATGCACCGGCAGCGACACGCCGTTGATCGTCACCCCGTCGCGGTCCCAGACCACGTCCCAACCCAACGTTCCGTCCGCCTCCTGTTTCGCCGCCAGCCGCATGATCAGGAACGCCGCCCCCGCCCGGTCGCGGTCGCCCACCGGCAGCGCGGCCTTGATCCCCTCCATGTTCGCGGCCCGCACCGTCATGTGCCCGGCGCGCGCAGCCGGCCTGATCGCGCCGCTCGCCTCGACCCGCGTGTCCTCGCTCGTCAGCAGCAGCCGCTCGACCGTCACCACGTCGTCCGGCGTCAACGGATGGCCCGCCGCCAGCGAAACCAGCCGCGCATGCGGCATGGACACCCTGATCGAGGCGTGCGCGATCGGCGTCGCCGTCATGTCGTTTCCGGCCGACGACAACCCCGTCGCCTCCTCGGTGATCCGCGTCACCCCGCCCGGATCGTTCTCGGCGTGCAGCCGCAGCGTCGACGCGTCGTAGGCGCCGCCGCCTGCCTCCACATGCAGCCCGCTCCAGCGCTGGTCCGCCTGCGCCCCCTCCGGCAACGACGCCGCGTCCTCGGCCGACCGTCGGAACGCATGCAGCAGGTCGCACCCATGCGGCCGGTCGCGCTCCACCGCCACCAGCAGGCCGCCCGCGAACAGCGACGGCAGAGCGTCGAGCGAAGCCGGCTCCGCGGTGCTCA